>JAPOIQ010000350.1 GCA_029978815.1 bacterium | reverse complement strand
ACTACTTCATTGCGATTCCGTTATCGGGCGAGCAGCAGCGCAGCTTGTTCGGTGAGCTGCGGTTGCTGAGGTCAGCAAACGGCGACTTCGGGGCACCCCGTCAAGAGGATGTTCGCGATGACTGATCTTCGTTCACACAGCGATGGTCATGACCGTTGCGGCTGGTGTGGTGATGACCCCATCTACATTAAGTACCACGACACAGAGTGGGGTGTAGGGGCGTCAACCGACAACGAATGGTTCGAAAAGGTCTGCCTTGAGGGGTTCCAATCAGGTCTTAGCTGGATCACTATCTTGAAACGCCGTGAGGCATTCCGAGAGGTGTTCGAGGGTTTTGACCCTGAGATTGTCGCAACATTCGACGATTCCGATATCGAACGCCTGGTTGCTGACGAGCGAATTATTCGCCACCGCGGCAAGATCCGGTCGACGGTGAACAATGCGGCTCGCGCGCTCGAACTGCGAGAAGAATTTGGCACCCTTGAAGCGTTCTTCTCGCAATATTCAGAACCAACGATGCATCGACCGGTCGTGCTCGCGGACCTGCCAGCTCAGACTGACACCTCTGCGGCGCTTGCGAAAGAGCTTCGTCGCCGTGGCTGGACATTCGTCGGCCCGACAACGATGTACGCAATGGCCCAGTCGATGGGACTCGTGAACGACCACCTTGTCGGATGCTGGCGTCGTGAGAGTTGCTAGTTCGCCCCGGGTTGCTTAGGAAAGTGTCTCGCGAAGAAATGCGTGTACCTCTGGCCAGAGGCGGGACGCAAGCTCGTTGTCCTGAGTTCCTAGTGCGTTGTGCGATGCCATAAAGGCGTGTCCAGTGCCCGGGTGAACGGTGAGCGTTGCGTCGACACCAGCTGCCCGCAGGCGCTGCTCGAGGTCGGCTGCTCCCTCAGGGGGAAAGAATCCATCTTGCTCTGCCATATGGCCGCGGATCTTCGCAGTGATTGCCGAATAATTGGGCTGGTCATCGCCAGAGGGAAAACCGTAGAACGGCACGGCTGCGGCGATGACATCTGGACGGTGGGCAGCGAGGACGAATGTGAGCATGCCTCCCATACAGAATCCCATGACGGCGAGCGTCGAACCGGTGGTGGAGGTGTGGTCCGAGAGGTAATCAACCGCACCGCTCATATCGCGCGCTGCACGATCCATCGGTAGTGACGACATGAGTTCGCCAGCTTTATCCATCTCGGTGTGGCCAGCGAGTTCGCCGTGGTAGAGGTCGGGGGCGAGGGCAACGAATCCGTTGCGGGCGAGATCATCGCAGACGTCGATAATCCCAGAATCAAGACCACACCATTCTTGAACCACGATGACACCGGGTCCGGAGCCGCTGTCTGGTGTTGCGAGGTATCCGGAGGCGTCTCCGCTTGGTGTTGAAAAAGTGACGTTTGTGCCCATGAAGAAACAGTAGCGAAGTGGGTCGTTGTTCCGAGACGGGGCGCGATGCCGGCCGTGGTGGTCGTTTCAGAAAGAATGATCGTGTGACTTCAACACGTCCTCCTGTCTTGTGGGAACCCGATCCGAATGCAACATCACAGTTGTCGACGTTCATGGAATTTTGCAGTGCCGCAACGGGCGAGCATTTTGATCATTACGACAGTTTTTGGGAATGGTCAGTTGGCGAGGGTTTAGAGCGATTCTGGGAATTGTTGTGGTTGTGGAGCGAGGTTGATTCATCCGCGTCGTATTCGGATGTGCTCACAACCCGTTCGATGCCCGGGGCGAAATGGTTTGTTGGCGCGAAGTTGAATTACGCCCACCACGCGGTTCGGCGTCTCGGAGATGAGGTTGAGGTCATCGTTGGTATCTCACAGAGCCGTGCCCGTCAGTCACTGACAGGTGCAGCACTTCGATCCGAGATTCAACGGGTTCGAAATGGACTGGTCGCGCTCGGGGTGGGTCACGGCGATCGAGTTGCCGGATACCTCCCGAATGTCTGTGAAGCAATTGTTGCATTTCTTGCTTGTGCCAGTCTGGGAGCTATTTGGACCTCATGTGCGCCTGAGTTTGGCGTGGGGGCGGTGCTCGACCGATTCGGTCAGGTTGAACCCAAAGTGCTGT
>JAPOIQ010000103.1 GCA_029978815.1 bacterium | reverse complement strand
CTGCGCGAAGGTATCGAGCGCCGACTGACCGATTCATTGGAGACGGCGCTTCAGTTGGCCGATGGCGTGGCGCAGATCGACATTGTTCCCCGTGACGGTGAAGAGAGCGAGACGTTGACGTTCAGCCAGCACGTCGCCTGCCCGTCATGCGGGTCGAGTTTTGATGAGCCGGCACCGCGCAACTTCTCATTCAACTCGCCGTATGGCGCATGTGAGACCTGCGATGGCCTTGGGACAACATTTGAGGTTGACCCAGAGCTTGTCATTCCTGACATCGAGGTTTCAGTTGTCGACGGTGCGATTGCGCCATGGCGATCTGCCCATACTCAATATTTCACACGCATGCTCGAATCTGTCGCAGAGGCAAACGAGATCGATTTGACGTTGCCCTGGAAGGACATGCCGGCAAAGCACCAGAAACTTCTTCTTGAAGGGGCCAAGGGTCGCTTGACGGTGAAGTACCGCAACCGTTACGGCCGATCGCGGACCTTCTCATCGGAGTTCGAAGGTGTGATTCCGTGGATTAAGCGGCGCCATGAGTCCGCTGATAGCGACTGGACTCGTGAACAATTCGAGGGTTACATGCGAGAGGTGCCATGCTCGGCCTGTGAGGGCGCTCGTTTGAAGCCGTTCACGCTGGCGATCACTATCAACGGGCGGAACATCTCTCAAGTGTGTGAGATGTCGATTGCCGATTCGGCCGAATTCCTGGCGGGCCTCGAATTGTCCGACCGCGATCGCATGATCGCTGAACGTGTCACGAAAGAGATCAACGCCCGCCTCGGTTTCCTTCTCGATGTCGGCCTTGATTATCTGACCTTGGCCCGTTCGGCCGGAACGCTAGCTGGCGGCGAGGCACAGCGAATTCGACTGGCAAGCCAGATCGGTTCAGGTCTCGTCGGCACCCTATATGTGCTCGACGAACCATCAATCGGGCTGCATCAGCGAGATAACCGTCGAGTAATAGACACGCTGACGCGTCTGCGTGAGCTCGGCCACACGGTGATCGTGGTTGAGCACGACGAAGAGACCATTCGAGAAAGCGACTGGATTGTCGATATCGGCCCCGGGGCAGGCGAACACGGTGGGGAGATCGTTTACTCGGGCCCAGTACCAGGGTTGACGAACGCTCCGAAGTCGGTCACTGGCGACTACCTTGCAGGCCGCCGATCCATTCCAGTTCCTGAGATCCGTCGACCACGAGGCGAGAACGTTCTTCGAGTTGTTGGCGCCCGTGAGCACAACCTTCAAGATGTTGAGGTTGAGATTCCTCTCGGCAATTTTGTCGCTGTCACAGGGGTTTCGGGCTCTGGGAAATCAACGCTCGTGCGTGACATCTTGCTACCGGTCCTCATGCAGCGCATTTACTCTTCTAAAACTCCTGCCGGCAAGCATCGCCGCATCGACGGCATCGAACACCTCGACAAAGTGATCGATATGGACCAGTCGCCGATCGGCCGTACACCGCGTTCGAATCCGGCCACGTACACAGGTGTGTTCGATCACATACGTAAATTGTTTGCGGCAACGAATGAGGCGAAGATGCGCGGCTATCAGCCCGGGCGATTTTCGTTCAACGTCAAAGGTGGTCGCTGTGATGCGTGCTCGGGGGATGGCACGATCAAAATTGAAATGCACTTTCTGCCAGATGTGTACGTGCCATGTGAGGTCTGTAAGGGCGCCCGATATAACCGAGACACGCTCGACGTCGAGTTCAAGGGCAAGAACATCGCTGATGTGCTGAATATGCCGGTTGCTGAGGCCGTCGAGTTCTTTAACAATCAGCCGTCGATTGCTCGCTACTTGCAGACATTGATGGACGTCGGCCTCGGGTATGTCCGGCTTGGCCAGTCGGCGCCGACACTGTCTGGTGGGGAGGCTCAACGTGTGAAATTGGCGACCGAACTCGCCAAACGTTCAACCGGTCATACGATTTACCTTCTCGATGAACCAACGACGGGTCTGCACTTTGAGGATGTTCGGCGATTGCTCACCGTGTTAGGCCGGTTGGTCGACCAGGGCAACACTGTTCTCGTTATTGAGCACAATCTTGATGTCATCAAGACGGCCGACTGGCTTATCGATCTCGGCCCTGAGGGCGGTGTCGGTGGAGGAACCATCGTTGCTGAAGGCACACCTGAGCAAGTCGCCGCAGTGAGTGCCTCTCATACGGGTGGTTTCCTGAGAGACTTGCTCGCGTGACCCAGACGTCAATCGACACCCTTGAAGATCGTGAGGCGCTTCAGAAGCGCACGCTGAACACCCTGCGACTCGCAGTCGTTCCTGGGCAGGCCGCAGTTGCCGGCACGGTAGCGGTTGTGTCATTGCTGGCGAAGGACATGCTCGGCTCCGATCGCTTGGCTGGGCTCGGGTCGGCAGCATTCACGTTCGGTGCCGCGATGGTGTCAATTCCATTGGCTGCGTTTATGCGGCGACGCGGCCGTCGCCCGGGTCTCGCGTTAGCTCTCGGTATCGGTGCGTTTGGTTCACTGGTTGCTGCGGCCGGCGGACAAACCCGAATGTTTTGGCTGTTTATTCTTGGAATGTTCTTGTTTGGTTCGGGTCAGGCAGCCACCCTTGGCGCCCGGTATACCGCAGCCGACCTCGCAACAGATGATGAGCGAGCAAAGGCCATTGGCGCAGTGGTCTGGATTGGCACCTTGGGTGCGGTATTTGGCCCATTGTTCACTCCGCTGGAGAAGCGGTTCGGCATGTCGATCGGCCTCGATGAATATGTCGGTCCGTACCTGTTCGCAGCGGCACTGTTCGCTCTTGGCTCGGTCGCGTATCTGGTCTTTCTGCGACCTGACCCACTTGTCGTATCGAATGCGGTTGACCCGACTGCAGAGCGGATCCGTCCAATCAAGCAGGTTCGTAACTCATTTGGTGAAATCCGCAAGTCCAAACATGCCATGTTGGGTCTTGTCGCAATGGCTGGCGCTCAAGCATCGATGGTGGGAGTGATGACGATGCCTCCTCCGCATATGGCTGATCACGGTCACGCTGATCTTTCCGCCTTGGTGATCGCTTTTCACATTGTCGGCATGTTTGGGCTTGCGCCGCTCGTAGGTCGATTTGTCGACAAGATCGGGGCGGTCCCGTCGGTGCTGATTGGTGCGGTCCTGCTTGGTATCAGCACGATCACGGTTCAGATCGCGGGCTATGTGCCTGCGCTCGTATTCGTCGGACTGTTCCTGCTCGGTTTGGGTTGGAATATCGGTCTGATTGCCGGCACGTCGTTGCTCACTTCATCGGTTCCGGTGAGTGCACGGGTTGAAGCACAGGGAACGGGAGATCTGACGTTGAGCCTGTGTGGCGCGATAGCGGCCTTTGGTTCAGGCTTCGTCAAGCAGGCGTTTGAGTATCACATTCTCGCCGACCTGGCCACGGTGCTTGCCGCCGGAATGTTGCTGTACGCGTTCTACGTTCGTGCTGCGACTAGCGCAGTCGTTTCGACAGCTCGTTAAGCCGTTTCTTCTCATCGGTCGACAGGGCGTCAAGCCCTTGTGAGGCGACTTTGTCGAGGAGAGTGTCGAGTTCTTCTTGTAGCGCCGGGGAAGCGGTGCCCGCGGTCGGTGGTTCCCAAGGTCCGCTCACTACTTTCGAGTTGCCACCTCGGTTACGGGCTGGCCGACGAACTTTTCCACGTGAGGATCGCGTTGGCTTCTTGTGTCGAGTGTTGTTCGCGAATCGGGGGATCATGTCGAGACGGTCGGCGAACCCCCATTGGCGAATGGTGACGAGAGCGGTTCCGATGGCGAGCAGCATCACAAGGAGCGAACCCCAGATGCGGTCACCGACGTACCGCAAGATATCGATGCCAACGAAGATGGAAGCAATGATCCATGCCGGGATGCCGAAGAAGAATGGGGCGTCAGGGTTCTCTGCGGCGAAGATCGCAAGCATGACGGTGCCGAGTAGGCCGAGGCCCATTTCTGCTGCAGATGGAAGGTTGCCAACGATTGAGACGAAGAGCGTCGGGGCGATGGTGATGGCCGCAATGAGACGAGTGAAGCGAATTCGTCCGAGCATTTCTTCAACGATGTGCCCGAAGTACCAGAAGAAGAACAGGGTGATGAGCACCCACGCGCTCGTCGGCGGGGTAGCCACTGGCCAAGTGATGAGACGCCAGATTTCGAACTGTCGTACCGCCGAGGGGTGGAAGATGAGTTGAGAGAACAACTCAATACTTCCGGCATAAATGAACATTGAGATGATTCCGGCGCCGACGAGAAACGCCGTTGTCGTCACGTCGATGTTGCCGACTTTGAACCAGCCGTCGCGTGAGCGAGGTCCGGGGATGCCGAAATTGAATCGTTGAGCCACGCCTCCAAGGTACTGGCAGCGCAACGCTGTGCGCAGTCTCTGCTCGTAGTCTCTGAAGGGTGATCGAACGCCCGCCTTCAGGGACGATCCCGGATGAGCCGGGCTCGTACCAGTTCAAGGATGCTCACGGGCGCGTTATCTATGTCGGAAAAGCCTCGAGTCTGCGCCATCGGCTGAGTAGTTACTTTCAGCGGGCTGACCGTTTACATCCTCGCACCCGGCAGATGGTGGAGACCGCGGAAACAGTTGAGTGGACGATTGTCCGCAACGAGGTTGAGGCCCTCATGCTCGAGTACTCGCTCATCAAGCAGCACCGGCCTCGATTTAATGTTCGGCTTCGAGATGACAAGAGTTACCCGTTTCTCGCGGTGACGACCGATGAGGAGTGGCCGAGGGCGATGGTCACTCGTGGGGTTCGGCGCAAGGGTGTCCGGTATTTCGGGCCGTATGCGCATGCCTTCGCAATTCGCGAGACCCTTGATCTGTTGCTGAGGTCGTTCCCGGTTCGCACGTGTTCTCCGGGCAAGTTCCGCCAGCACGAGCGGCTAGGCCGGCCATGTTTGTTGTTTCACATCGAGAAATGTGCGGGACCGTGTGTTGGAGAGGTGTCCGCTGACGATTACCAGACGATGGTGAACGAATTGTGCGGCTTTCTCGGCGGTGACACCGATGAGGTTGTTGCGAGGCTCACCGACGAGATGGGCGAAGCTGCGAAAGCGCTCGAATTCGAAAAGGCCGCCCGGCTCCGCGACCGCCTCGAATCGGTAGAGCGAGCGATTGAGCGGCAACAGATGGTTGCGGAACGTGACGAGGACATTGACGTCATCGGAATTTCTGATGACGAGCTCGAAGCATCGGTGCAAGTGTTCTTCGTTCGGCGTGGTCGCGTGGTCGGCCGGAAAGGCTTCGTGCTCGACAAGGTTGAGGATCTTTCCGATGGTGCGCTTGTCGGCAGGGTGATGGAGTCGATGTATGGCGACGAGCCGCCAACGGGAGTTCCGAAGCAGGTGTTGGTCCCGACGGTCCCCGATGATGTTGCGCTCTACGAAGAGTGGCTGCAGATGATGCGGGGGACCAAGGTCGCGATTCGCGTACCGCAGCG
>JAPOIQ010000208.1 GCA_029978815.1 bacterium | reverse complement strand
GTTGGAAGCCGTCTTCATCACGATCATCTTGTAGTCGGCGGGCTCCACGCCGAGGTGGCGATAGACGCCCGGGTGAATTCCACCGACTCCGGATGTTTCGGTAACGAGCATCGTCACCCGTCCTGCTTCGAGAATCACGGCATCACCCATGTCGACCGAACCCTGCGGAAGACCCTGAAGCGTCACGGCGCCGGACCGTTTTGCTCGAAGTACCGCAGTTACTTTCACCGGTTGGTAAAACGAGTTTGCCCAGCCGCCAAGATCGATCGTCACCGTGGACCCGACTTCGACCGATGCGAGACTGCGGGCCACGGTTGGGTCGGTCACCGGAACCAACGCGCGATGCCGCAAATCGGTGGAGAGCAACTCGCGAAGAATCACCGTGCTGTCACCTGTGGAGCCACCCAACACCGAATCCCCCGTGTCACTGAGGAGCACAACTCCCCGAGCTGCATCATCGGCAAACGCAATTGCGCGACTCACTTCAAGATTGTCCAGCTTCATGAATTGCTCACGCATCGACCATGCGTGATCGGCCAGCTCGTCGGCCATCTGCTCTGCAGCACCGGCATCGCCATCGGTCACCACGACGATGGACCACCCGGCTTCTTCCACATCGAGCCATGGCTGCATGGGAAACAGCGAAACGGTGAGCGCTTTTCCCTCCGACTCGAGCATCCGTGCATGATCGAACCATTCCTTCATCGGTCCGCTCGCCGTGAGGAACTGCTCCTGATGCGTGATCATCGGGAGCTTCCGCCACGCCATCGTTGGTTGAACCTCACCCGAAAACATTTGAATCGCAATCTTGGTGAGGTCACGACCCGTTTCGAACGGGTCGTGCGGCTGCGTTCGAAAAGCCATCAAGACATTCGTGTTCGACATCATCTTGTTGGTGACGTTCGCATGGTGGTCGAGCATCAATGCCAATGGCGTAACTGATCCAATCTCCTTGCGAATGACGGTAAGCAGTTCTCCTTCAACGTCGTCAACACCAGCCGCCGACGCGGCACCGTGCAAGAACACGATGACTCCGTCGCACCTGCCCGCCTCGCGCAGCCCACGGGTGATGATGGTCGAAAGCGTCGTGAGGGTGTCGGCGTTGAGTCGTCCACCCGACTGAGCATCGGCGCGAACAATCGGAACGATTTCAACGTTCTTGCCGCTCGTCCGCACGGCGTCGAGACAGCCGGCAATCGGCCCAGCGGGATCCACCCGTTCGAGAACACTCCGGCCCTCCAGCAGCGCCACGTTGCGAAAACCGTCCAGCATCGTGGGAACCGGATTGAACGTGTCGGTCTCCTGCATCACATGAATCAACGCGACTCTCATCGTGCGATTCACCTTGCCGTCGTTGAGCGGCTCAGTAGTGGATCCAGCCGCCGTCGACGTTGATGACCTGGCCCGATACGAAGCTGCTGTCGTCGGATGCCAGATAGAGGAACGTCCCGGCAAGGTCGTCGGCGAATCCGCGGCGGGGCAGGCATTGGCGTTCGGCCGACAGCACCTTCAACTCTTCTTCGTCGAATCCGAGAGCAACTTCCTGCTCGGTACGAATCGCTCCGGGCATGACGGAGTTGACCCGAATGCCGTCCTTACCCACTTCACGAGCCAGGGCCCGAGTGAAACCAATGAGTGCAGCCTTGGAGCTCACGTAGTCGAGCAGTCCGGCCATTCCGAGCTCCACCGTCACGCTGGTCACCGTGATGATGTTTCCACTCTTGCGGCGAAGCATCCCGGGGTAGCACGCCTTTGCGCAGAGGAATGCCCCGCGAACGTTGACGGCTTGCGTGTAGTCCCATTGCTTCGAGGTGATCTCGTGCCACGGCACTCGCACGCCGTATGCCGCATTCGTTACCAGGATGTCGATATCGCCAAACTCGCGATTCGCCGCTGCAACCATCTCGGCGACCTGTTCCTCCGACGAGATGTCCGCGGGAACCTTCACTGCCGAACCACCCTCTGCCCGAATCGAGGCAACCACGTCATCGGCAAGTTTGCTCATCTTGTCGTCCGGATAGGTATTCACCACGACGGATGCACCTTCACGGGCGAACAACTTTGCAACGGCTGCCCCGATTCCCCACGAGGCGCCGGTCACCAGTGCGACGCGACCGGCCAGCTTTCCGCTGGCCTCACGAGGGGACGATGTCACCAAACGCTCCAACCACCGTCAACGATCAAATTCGTGCCGTGGACGAACGAGGAACCCTCCGACGCCAGGAACACGGTGGCTGTCACGTAGTCCTCGGGCTGGCTGTTGCGACCAACGGGTGTTTGCGATGCCAGGTGCTTCCACAATTCTGGCTCGCCATCGGGTGTTTCCATCCAGGTGATCATTCCTGGGCTGAGATTGTTGATCGTGACACCCGTCCGACCGATCTGACAGGCGAGATAATTGGTGAGACCGATCAAGCCGTGCTTGGCAGCCGTGTAGGCACCAGCACCGGCGTTCTTGCCTGTGTTGTTCGGGTTCTGACCGAGGGTGCCGTAAATCGAAGCGATATTGATGATGCGACCCCACTTCTTGGCGGCCATCTTCGGGATGAACAAACGGCACAATCGCTCTGACGCAATGACATTGATTTCATAGGTATCGCGCCACTCCTGGGTTGATTGCTGACCCCACGGCTTGGAAAACGGATCTCCACCGGCATTGTTCACGAGAATGTCGACATGTTCGGGCATCTTGTCGAGCTCCTCGTACAGCGAATCGGAGGTCAGGTCACCAACGATGTAACGGTGCGGCGCACCGAGGCTCGAGAACGTCTCGCGCAGCGCAGCCTCGCTTCGTGCGACGCCGATCACCGTCGCACCGTGGGCAGCAAGACCGTGCACCAGACCTCGGCCGAGGCCGTAGCCACCACCAGTGACCAATGCAGTGTGTCCCGTCAAATCGAAGAGATTGCCCTTGCTTGTCACGAGAAGTCCTCCCTACTCATATTGTGGTCGTTGGGCCATGCGGCCATTCCTAACAACCGTGCTTACGCCTGCCCCAGATGCTGCAGAAGTGACATTTGTAACGGTCAAGATAAATACTATACAGTTACGAACGAGTCCTTTCAAAGGGGGGAACATGAAACCAAACCGAAAAGCCCGTACATCGGGGCGACGTCGCGGTATTGCTTTCGCACTTGTTGCAGCACTCGCTGTAGCAGCGTGCGGAGGTAGCGACGACGCAAGTGAATCAACCGATGATTCCGCAACGGAGGAAACGACGGCACCTGAAGCCCCTTCAGGGGAAACTAAGACGACACTGACCATCGTGTCGCCACAGGAACCAGCCAGCTGGAACTACTACGAAGTTGCTGCAAACGCTCTGCGCGTGCCGACCTTCAAGAACGTCCAGGAAACCGTGGTGGAACTCAACACCGACGGAACCATCACGCCGATGTTGGCGGAATCATGGGAAGTGAGCGCCGACGGTCTTGTCTATACCTTCAAGATTCGTTCGGGTGTCAAGTTCCATGACGGTTCCGACCTCGACTCTGCCGACGTCAAGTACTCCATGGAAATCAACGCCAAGTCGCCGAACAGCAAGCTGAGCGCCGCACACGCCAACGTGGCGAGTGTCGAGGCCACCGATGCGAGCACGGTCGTCATCACGCTGAAGCAGGTCAGCTCGACGTTCCTCAAGGAACTCGGCATGTCGGC
>JAPOIQ010000109.1 GCA_029978815.1 bacterium | reverse complement strand
CTGCGGGAAATGCCAACGTCGATCACTGTCGCCCCAGGGCGAACATGGTCGGCAGTGATCATCCCAGCCTGACCAGCCGCCGCAACGATGATGTCAGCCTCGCGGCACACAGACATGAGGTCGCTCGTGCGAGAGTGCGCAAGAGTTGTCGTCGCATCCACACCACGACGACCGAGGAGCAAGATCTGCGGCAGACCGACCAATGTCGAGCGACCTACAACGACCGCCCGCTGACCACTTGTGGCAATGCCGTAAGAATCGATAAGCCTCATCACTCCTAACGGTGTGCAAGGTGCGTGTCCAGGTAGCCCGCGGACGAGTCGTCCAAGCGAACGATCGGTCAAGCCATCGATGTCTTTCTCTGGCGGCAGCATTGCGAGCACGGGTTCGGCGTCGAGATGATCTGGAAGCGGCAGTTGCACAAGAATTCCATGGACATCCGAGTCGGCAACAAGTTCGGCTACAGCCTGCTCGACCTCTTGCTGAGTTGCTGAGCTGGGCAGTTCTACACCGCGAGAGATGATGCCAGCTTCGAGTGCCTTCCGGTGCTTCATATTGACGTACACCCGACTCGGGGCATCGTCACCAACGAGTACTGTCGCAAGACAGATTGCGGGTGAGCCGGCCGATTCAATGCGGTCTCTCAAGCGCCCCACGGTGAGATCGCGAAGGCGGTTACCGTCGAGCAATAAGGCCCCGCCTTCGGTATAACTTGGCTCCGCAACAACGTTCACGATGCCAAGTCTACGAACACCCCGACAAATGTTCCATCGCTTGACAGTCGCTGCTTTTGGAGTTGTTGCCCCGAGACGCGAGTTCGGCCGACCCAGAAGGGCCGGCCGAACCACTCGTCAGTCTGAACTGATCAGGCTGCTGCGCGAGCGGCCTCGAGCCACTCATCAACCTGAGCACGGTTGTCGTCGATCCAGCCTTGAGCAAGATCGAGGACAGCGGTGCCTTCAGCCATCTCAACGTTCATCAATGAAACGTCGATAACGCTCATCTTGAACAGTTCGAGCAACTTAGCGGCAGCCGGGTTGGCCTCAAGCCAATCGTTGTTCGCAGACACCTGAATGTCAGCAGCGACCCATCCGAGCTGGCACACGCCGTCCTCGGAACCTGGGCACTGATCTGCACCGATTGATGCGGTACCAGGCCGCTGGTCGTAGCCTTCGCCACCCTCGGCACCAAGTGGGTTGGAGTCGTCAATGACGTCGTTGACCTCGAGCCAAAGCACGTTGTCTCCTGGACGGAGTTGCGTGATGTACGCGCTTGGTGTCCAGGTGTAAACGATTGCTGGCTCGCCAGCATCAGCTTTGGTCGCGGCCTCGGCAAACATTGCGTCGTAGCCTGCGATGGTCTGCTTGATGTTCTCCCAACCAGAGAATGCAATCTGGCTCTGGATGATGTCATCACAGGTCCAGCTTTCTGAACAGCCGTAGATGTCGGCGATTCCGTTGCCTGGGTCTGGGTCATCAGCGTCGTATGCCGCAATCGCATCTGCGTTCGAGTTGAAATCGTCTAGTGAGGTGATTCCATATTCTTCAGCAAATGACTTGGTGATGAGGTAGCCCTGAAGACCGCCTGCCATCATCATTTCGCCGAGGGGGCTCACGTGGTCTCCCACGAGCGAGCCGTCTGGAAGTTCGTTTGCAAGCCACGAGTTGTGACCTGGGTACCACGAGTTGATCCAGAAGTCGGCGTCACCTTGCGCCATTGCAATGTAGGCGTTTGCTGGTCCGAGTTCGAGATCCTTCGGATCGCTGACGTCGTAGCCGAGTTCTGCGAGAAGCAAGTGGGCAACATAGGCGTTCGGATCCTCAGTTGACCAGTCGGCTTTCGCCATCGTCACTGACGTCCCTTCGCCCGGGGCTGCGTCATCGCCGCCGCAGGAAGCCACGATGAGTCCGAGGGCCACGAGCGTCGCTGTGAGTGCTCTCTTTTTCTTAATCATGTTTTCTCCTTAGGTGGTGTGTCGTCACGCCGCAAACAGTTCACGCCGCTCACGAGGCAACACTTTTTGTTTCCCAACATCGGGACCGATGCTGGAAATCTTGAAGCGGTCATGAGACCACCTCTTCGTAGACTTTTGACCGCTCGAAGATGGTCACAATCGACCTCGCCGAGAAGAACGCAAGGGCTCCCGCAATGAGGGCAAGCATTGCCCCGACCCCGCTGTAGTAGTTGTTGTCGGTTGCTCTAGCGAGCGTCCCGACAAAGCCGAGCGAAAGACCGACGACTCCAGCGCCAAAGCCCATTGCGACGACCCCGGACATCCATCGGCGTCGATTCGAAAAGCCTGCGGCACCAGAAGCCCCGACTGCACCGACGCCCGCAACGATGACTGCACCGAGGACCCACGGCCCCAACTGAACACCCTTCGGGTCTTGGCCGGTGATCACAATGCGCTCAACCGCTTGAGCCTTCGCACGGATGACCTGAATCTCGGTTGCCGCAACTCCGACATCCATCTCGCCAGCCTCTGCCTTACGTTTCACTTCCTCGATCTCAGCCTGAAGCGCCGGAGTCAGCACGACGCCGCCGCGTTCATCGAGTTGCCACATTGACACCATCGAGACGGCTGCGATGCCGATTGCGAAGCTTGCAACGACAATCTGCGACGCACCAATTCGCTGCCGGAGTGGCCGGCGCGGGCCGTACGGAGCAGAACGAATCCACACCACTCCTGCGACCGTTGAGACCAATCCGCCGACCAGAGCAACGAACACTCCGAGACCAGCCGAATAGTCCGGCGACGCCGCGCTCGGATTCGCAACAAGGTACCCGAGCACGGTAATCACCATCGCAATTGACATCACCACCGCAAGATCGGGGTTGAACATTCGAGCCCGCCGGCGGCCTGAAAGGACCAAGAGCACCGTTGCAATCTGCATCACCGCCCCCAGCAAGACGATGTAAGCGAACCACGACCCTCCCTCGGCGTCGAAAGCTCCGAACGACGATCCATTCAACCCGGCATCGGCTAGCCGCGAATACCCGGTGAACAATGATCCGTTTGATGCCCAGGCAAAGACCAAACTGGCAAGAGAAATGAGGGCTCCGATACCGAGCAACCCGGCAAGCAGTCGCTCTCGCGAATCGACCGGCGCAACCTGACCTTCGGTCATCTCTTCTTCACTTTGGGTCGACGACAAAGAAGGGTTGAAATCGGGGTTCTCCAACAGAAGTTCCGGCTCACGCCGTGCGCGCCACGCCGTCGACATTCGACTGAACAGCCCCGCGCCACCGGTCTGAGTCTGTGAAATTCGGTCGAGGATCACGGCAAGAAGGAAGAAACCAAGACCCGCTGATGCCGCCAGGTTGACGTCCTGTTGGCCGAGCGCTCTGAAGAGAAGGGCACCCATGCCTCCGGCCCCAAGGATTGCCGCAATTCCAAGCATCGAAAATGCAAGCAACAACGTCTGGTTGATACCCGTCATGATGGCGGGTCGCGCTAACGGAAGTTGAACGTCTCGCAACACGCGCAGCTCACGAGCCCCATAGGCGCGCGAGGCTTCAACAACATCTTCAGGAACCTGGCGGATACCAAGGTTTGTCAGTCGAATCAAAGGCGGGAGTGCGAACACCATCGTGGCCATCGTTGCCGAGACTCGACCGACTCCCCAGAAGTACACGAAGGGCAACAGGTACACAAACGAGTGAATGACCTGCATTGCATCGAGCGTCGGACGCATGACCTGCCAGACCGAGTCGACGCGGCCAGATAACACTCCAAGAGGAATACCAATGATGATGCATACGATCACTGCAACGAGAATGAAGCCGATCGTTCGGGCAGTTTGTACCCAGAATTCATTTCCGAGGAGCCCACAGATAATGAGGCCTGCTGCCGAACCCAGCGCAACAGTCAAATTTCGGACGAGCCAAGCGATCACAAACATGATCGCAACGACGACAAGCCACGGAATTGCGATCAAAAAACGATCGACCAGATTTTCGAGCAAAAACTCAAATGGCCACGCAATGACGTCGAGCACCCCACCCATGTTGAGAGTGATCCAGTTGACGGCTTCTTCAATCCAACTTCCGAACGGAATGTTGAACTCGTCAAGAACAGCGTCGTCAAGGATGCCAGGGCCGTCATCGTTGCGAACGAGGCTCACAAGAACACCTCCCGTTCAAAACTGTCGATCAACGACTCGACTCGTCCCAGTTCTTCCATGATGTGACGCGGATCAAGGTTGCCGACAAGCTTGCCTTCCTCGACAACAGCAATCGGCAAACCGCGCCCTGCGAACGCGTAAATTTCGTTCAGCGTCTGCCTCGGACCACACCGTTCGAAGTCGGTACGTAGGGCCTCTGAAACTACCGATGCTCCACGCTCGAGAGCGTCAAGACCATCGGCGACGGTCAGCATCGCTTCAGGAGCGCCATTCGAGTCGAGGACGAACACTCCAGCCCGATCTTCAATTGAGCGGACCGCGGTTGCAAGCGAATCGGTTGCGGCGATCGGCGCAGGTTCAACCATCACTTCCTGAACCTCAATAACCCGGCCTTGATCAACGTCTTGGACGAACTCGGCCACATAACCCGATGCAGGCTTCGTCAGAATCTCTTCAGGCGTACCGATCTGCACCACTCGACCGCCTCGCATAATGCACACCCGATCGCCAATTCGGAGTGCTTCGTTGAGGTCGTGAGTAATGAAAAGAATGGTCTTTTTCAGTTGCTGCTGAATCGCCATTAATTCATCTTGCATTTGACGACGAATGAGTGGGTCCAAAGCGCTGAAGGCTTCGTCCATGAGCAGAATCGAAGGGTCACTCGCAAGGGCCCGAGCAAGACCAACCCGCTGCTGCATGCCACCCGACAACTGCGAAGGCATCGACATGGCGTATCGCTGGAGCCCGACGAGCGACAACGCTTCCATCGCCGAGTTAAGGCGTTCAGTTTTATCGACCCCTTGCACCTCGAGCCCATACGCCACGTTGTCAATGACGTTTCTGTGCGGGAACAACGCGAAGTGCTGGAATACCATTCCCATTTTTTCGCGGCGTACTGCCTGCAGCGCACGCCCCGACAAGGTCTGGATGTCAACATCGTCGACCCAGACACTCCCGGCTGTAACCGAATGCAATTGGTTGACCGTGCGAATCGCTGTCGACTTTCCAGACCCTGAAAGTCCCATAATCACGAAAAGCTCACCCTGACGAATATCAACGTTGACGTCAGCGAGACCTACGACGTGGTCAGTCCAGGCTTGAATTTCCGTCTTTGAATGTCCGGCTTGTGCGAGTTCGAGGGCACGACCACGCGGTTGTTCCCCGAAAATCTTGTAGACGCCCTCTAGGCGGATGGTTCATGTCACGATCTCGATAT
>JAPOIQ010000112.1 GCA_029978815.1 bacterium | reverse complement strand
CATGGAGCGCCAACAGGGATGAGCGCAACTGATCCGATTGCAAG
This sequence comes from bacterium, assembly GCA_029978815.1. Classification (GTDB taxonomy): domain Bacteria; phylum Actinomycetota; class Acidimicrobiia; order Acidimicrobiales; family Ilumatobacteraceae; genus Casp-actino5. The sequence goes on along the minus strand of JAPOIQ010000112.1, from coordinate 5,218 downwards.
ACCGACGGCGAGACCTTCAACTCCGCTGCTCGTGACAGCGACCTTTGAACCGATGACGATGTAGGCGGCCCAACAGGCTGAGGACGCAAGGATGAACGCAACTCCGGCAGGCTCCCCGCCGACTTCTACTCCGCCGAGCACGAGAACTCCACTTACAGCACACCCGAGAGCGACTGCGTTTCGAAGGGACCGTGTTGCAAAGGCGGCAACCGCAATCGGCCCAACAAACTCGATGGCGACGCTTTTCCCAAGGTCGATGCGCGCAATGCCAAGGTAGAAAAAGGTATTCATCGCTGCCGTTGCGATACCGAATGTTGCCGCTCCGAGCAACTTGCCCCCGCGCCAGTCACTGAGACGTGGACGAGCGATGACCCACAGTGCGAGAGAGGCGCCAACAACTCTGAGCCACCCCACCGATTGTGGAGCGACCTGATCAAAGACGGAGATCGCAATCGCAGCCCCTACGTACTGCGAGACGGCAGAGATAATGAAGAGTCCCTCTGCAGGAACTCTGCGGACGTGCACGTTGGGTGACTGGCTTAGTCGAAGAGTTCAGGATCTGTGGCGCAAATTTCTTGCCACAGTGGCTGGAAGCTAAACCATCCAGCGAGATGAGATCCTGTTTGTTCGAAGGTGTAGCGGGCGTACTCGTCACGAACTTCGATTGGATCGCCAGCGGCCATCGCTGCGAGTTGCACCTGGCAGTTGCGTTCCATGGTGATGAACCAGAACGCAGCCTCATCGACAGTGGTGCCGACGGTGAAGAGGCCATGGTTCTGGTGGATCGCTGCTTTGCCAGTCTGGAACTTTGACGCAAATTCTTCGCCGGCTTCGATCTCTAGAACGACCTTGCCACCTTGTTCTGAGATGACGTGATGGTCGCCGTAAAAGGCGCATGAGTCCTGCGTGATTGGCGCAAGCGGAATGCCGAGCGCAGAGAAGGCCTTGCCGTAGGTCGAGTGAGTGTGCGCAGCGGCAATGACCTCGGGACGGGCTTTATGCACTGCCGAGTGGAGGACGAATGCGGCACGGTTGACCGGCATGTCACCAACAACGACATCACCGTCGTGGTTGACAAGCAACAGGTCGCTCGACTTCATGTGGCGGAAGCTCTTGCCGAATGGGTTCACCCAAAAGTGGTCGGTCAAGATTGGGTCACGCGCGGTCATGTGTCCGGCGACACCCTCGCCGAATCCGAGTCGTCCGAAGACGCGAAGCGCACCGGCGAGTTTCGCTTTACGGTGAGCGCGTTCCTCTTCGAGGTCGTCGAACGTTTCGGGGTGAAATGCGATGATCGGCTTGTCGGTGATTGCCATATCAGCACGTTAGACACAAATTCACACTCGATCTAGTGTCGCAGCACCAAACTCTGGCACGATCACTACATGGCGTCCCACAGATCGATCCAGCCACAAGAAATCGCACCTCCCGCTGCGCAATATGCCCACGCAATATTGACGACGGGAGCGGGCCGATGGCTTCATACTTCAGGAGTCGTTCCAACCCGCCCTGATGGGTCTGTTCCGGCGTCGATCGAAGACCAAGCAGAGGTTGTTTGGGCAAATATTTCAGCAATGTTGGTCGAAGCAGAGATGTCGGTGAACGACATTGTGTCGGTGACCACCTATGCCGTTGTTGGGCAACCTCTGGCTGGGGTGATGGCTGCTCGGGATCGTGTTCTTGGTGATCATCGCGCCGCGTCGACGCTTGTGACGGTGCCAGCACTTGCCCGACCTGAGTGGTTGATGGAGATCGCTGTCATCGCAGCTGCCTGATCGCTCGACGCCGTTCCCGCCCTACGCTGTGGGGATGGCAGACGACGTGCGCACGACCGACTCAGGAATCGAAATCGCTCCGCTCTACACGGCTGAGTCGCTGAATGGTTGGGATCCCTCAGAACAACTAGGGCTTCCCGGCGAAGCGCCGTTCACCCGTGGTGTCTACCCGACGATGTATCGGGGTCGACTCTGGACAATGCGTCAGTACTCAGGCTTCGGTGATGCTGCGAGTACCAACGAGCGTTTCAAGTTCTTGCTTGCGGCTGGCCAAACAGGGCTGAGTTGCGCATTCGACCTGCCGACCCAGATGGGTTTCGACTCTGACCATCCTCGCGCCGAGGGTGAAGTTGGCAAGGTTGGAGTCGCCATCGACTCGCTCGATGACATGCGCACGCTGCTTGCCGATATCCCGCTCGACAAAGTGTCGACCTCGATGACGATCAACTCCACAGCGGCAATTTTGCTGTTGATGTATCAAATTGTTGCCGAAGAGCAAGGTGTGTCCTCTGAGCAGATCTCAGGAACGATCCAGAACGATTTGTTGAAGGAATACATCGCTCGTGGGACGTACGTGTACCCGCCAAAGCCATCGATGCGGATCATCACTGACATCTTCGGTTACTGCTCGGCCCACATTCCCAAGTGGAACACGATCTCGATCTCGGGCTACCACATTCGTGAAGCTGGCTCAACGGCGGTTCAAGAGATTGCATTCACGCTGGCGAACGCAATTGCCTACGTGCAGGCAGCGGTCAATGCCGGTCTTGACGTTGATGATTTCGCCCCTCGTTTGTCGTTCTTTTGGAACGGTCACAACGATTTCTTCGAGGAGGTGGCGAAGTTCCGCGCAAGCCGTCGAATTTGGCACAAAATCATGACAGAACGATTCGGGGCGAAAGATCCGCGTTCGGCGATGTTGCGATTCCACACCCAGACCGGTGGCTCAACTCTGACAGCGCAGCAGCCGGTCAACAACGTTGTTCGTGTCGCCGTGCAGGCAATGGCCGCCGTTATGGGTGGCACCCAGTCGCTCCATACGAATGGTTTTGATGAGGCGTTGTCGTTGCCGACCGAGCACGCAGCTCGTCTCGCACTGCGCACGCAGCAAATCATTGGCTACGAATCAGGCATCACCGAGACGCCTGATCCGCTCGCAGGGTCGTACCTGGTCGAGTCGCTCACCGACGAGGTCGAACGGCTTACCTGGGAGTACATCGAGCGCATCGATGAGATGGGCGGCGCCGTGGAGGCAATCGAGGCTCATTTCCAGCAGGACGAAATTGAGCAGTCGGCATATGAGTACACGAAGTCGATTGACGATGACGAACGAGTCATCGTTGGGCTCAACCGATTCACCGTCGATAATGAACCAGAACCAGAGGTCTTCCCAATTGACCCGGCATTGGAACCTGCTCAAAAAGCCCGTCTCGCCGCATTTAAGGCTGACCGTGATGAGAGTGCGGTTCGGTCAGGGCTCGAGGCCGTAAGCGCTGCGGCTCGAGGAACTGACAATGTGCTGTACCCCATGAAAGAAGCTCTGTTAGCGGGAGCAACTCTTGGTGAAATAAGCGATGCACTGCGCGAAGTATTCGGCACGTATCAGCCCTGATGCCGTCAAAATCGAGGCCGAGAATCTGGTGTTCTCTCGACAAAAAGTAAAAGCCGACTAGCCGAATCGGATTTATCGGAATACACTTCCACCTCGTGAGGTTGCAAGAGTCATGAACCCGGTAATGACAGCGAATCTGGCGTCTGGCGCGGCTGTTGGCAACCTTGGCGTTCTCGACCTCATCGGCAACACGCCGATGGTCGATGTCTCACATCTTTCCCCAAACCCTGATGTTCGCATCATTGCGAAATTAGAGATGCAAAATCCGTTTGGGTCGGTAAAGGATCGCATTGCAAAAGCAATGATTGAGGCGGCGGAGAAAGACGGTCGACTCACGCCAGGACAAACAATCCTTGAACCCTCGTCAGGAAACACCGGCATTGCGCTCGCCGCAATCGCCCGTCTGAAGGGTTATCCCATCAAGATTCTGCTTCCAGAATCGGTCTCTATCGAACGTCGTCAGATGCTCGAAATTATGGGCGCAGAAGTCATTTTGACTCCGGGCGGCGAAGGCTCAAATGGAGCTGTCCGCCGTGCAACCGACATGGCGGAAGCGCATCCTGAGTGGTGCATGGTGTACCAGTACGGAAACGATGCGAACCCTCGGGCGCATTACGAGTCAACCGGCCCTGAAATTTGGCGTGACGCTCCAGACATCACCCACTTCGTTGCTGGTCTCGGTACCTCTGGCACCTTGATGGGAACCGGTCGCTTTCTGAAAGAACGTAACCCCGATGTGCAGATCATCGCGGTAGAGCCACCACTCGGCGAAAACGTCGAAGGTCTCCGAAATCTCGAAGAGGGATATATCCCTCCTGTCTTCGAGAACTGGAACGGCTTCGAGCTTCTTGACCGCAAGCGTGTTGTTCGCCCTCGAGAGTCCATCGAGTGGACCCGCAGGCTGGTGAACGAAGCAGGAATCTTCGCCGGCATATCCTCGGGTGCCTCACTTGCCGGCGCCGCGAAAGTTGCGTCATCGATTGACTCCGGTGTGATCGTCTTCATCGTCTGCGACGGCGGATGGAAGTACCTCTCGACGGGCGCGTACACCGATGATCTCGACGCAGCCGAGGCTGCGGCCGAGAAAATCATCTACTTCTAACGCTGCGCGATACTTCGACCCCTCAGCATGGGGGCTACCATCGGCCAAAGTGTCTGAAGGTAGGTCGTTCACTGTGCCCCGTTGGCTGAGAGGCGCTCTTGTTGTCGCCATCATCTACCTCTTCCTAGTTGGCGTTTCTTCGCTCGAATCTGGGATCAAGGTGATGGGTGCTGACACCCAGGAGCGACTCTTCTCAAGTGTGTCGAACCCGATCGTGGGGCTGTTTATTGGCCTGCTTGGTACGGCGCTCGTTCAATCATCGTCAGCGAGTACGTCGCTCATCGTGGGTCTTGTGGCGTCGGGTGCGCTTGGGTTTGACCAGGCGGTTCCGATGATTATGGGAGCGAACATCGGAACAACGGTGACGAACACCCTTGTTTCTCTGGGACATGTGCGACAGTCTCAAGAATTTAGAAGGGCCCTCGCCGCAGCGACGGTGCACGATTTCTTCAACCTGATGGCTGTTGCAATTCTGTTGCCGTTTGAACTCATTACAGGACGAATCTCGTGGCTTGCATCAAAAACAGCCGACCTCCTCACTGGCTCTGGTGGATCCGAATGGAAAAGCCCGATTAAGGAGTGGGTGAAGTATCCGGTTGGCTGGCTGAAAGACGGGCTCAAACAGATGTCCTTCGATGGCACGCCACTCGGTATCGCAATGGTTGCCGTCGGAATTGTGGTCGTGGTCGTCTCACTTATTGCGATTACGAAGAACATGAAAGCGCTCAT
>JAPOIQ010000390.1 GCA_029978815.1 bacterium | reverse complement strand
TTCGTCGAGCGAAATATGTTGACCCGGGAAGACGAGAAACCCGTATTCAAGGAGTGCCTCACGAATTGACGCGAATGTCCCTGAACTGAGCGAACCCAGCGCAACATCGTGGATGTGAGCCCCGAAGCTCACATCGAGTTCTTCGATACGAAGTGTTTCCCCCATGAGAAAAACATAGTCGCCCACACCGACGGGTGCGGACGCTGGAGGGCTCCGGCATGTGTAGGCCGATGTGGTGAGTTAGAGAATGTCGGCGGCCAGTGTGTCGGCATTATCGAGTGCAATGCCGATGCGGGTGTGGAGTAGATCCATGTCAACACCCTCGGTGCTTTTCTTTCCTGCCCGATAGCGGGCGTACACGCCATGAATGATGCAGGCGGTCTTAAACCAATTGAAGGCCCGGTAGTACGGCATAAGAGAGAGGTCTGCACCGGTCGCTGCCGCATAGCGTTCCATCAGGTCTTGTCTGGTCGGGAACCCTTCGAGCACGGTCGGAGCGTCAACACCTTCAGCGATGTTGTCGCCAGGTTCTGTCCACGCATTAATCGAGTAGGCGATATCAGCGAGCGGATCTCCCAAGGTTGCGATTTCCCAGTCGAGCACCGCAGACAACGAACCATCGCTCAGAAATAGGCAGTTGTGTGGGCCAAAGTCACCGTGAACAACTCGCCCTTCGCCTTGTTCTGGAATTTTTGTCGAGAGCAACTCGTGAAGACTGTGCGTTCGGGCGTCGTCGTAGTCAGCATCACCAACTGATGCAGTCCACGATCCATACCAAGTTTTCAACTGCCGGGCGACGTAGCCATCAGGGCGCCCGAGGTCACCGAGTCCGACATCTTCCGGAGCAATCGAGTGCAATGCTGCGAGTGTGTCGACAAATGACTCCCCTGCCCGCTTCCTTGCTGGCACATCAAGTAGCGCAGCTACTTCTTCGCCGGTGTAGAGCGCATTGCCGTCGACTTTGCCCATGACGTAAAAATGGGCCTCACATAACGAACGGTCATCTTGATATGACACAGGTTCGGCAACAGGTACTGGTGTGGGCCAGAGCCCGTCGATGATGCGGTATTCGCGCCACATGTCGTGTGCTTTCGGGAGCAACTCGCCTTGCGGTGGTCGACGAATGACAAATTCGCGATTATCTGCGTCAACGATGAGGTAGGTGAGATTTGAATGACCTCCCTCAAGGCGAGTCCATGTAAACGGGCCGGTCGCCCCACTGACCGATGGCAACCACGCGTCGATAGTTGCAACGTCGAATCCGGCAACCCCGTTATCCCCTGCTTCCATCACATGAGCGTGCCACGCGGCAGATGCTGGCAACGACCCCTAGGGTGTAGGAAGTGGATGGATTTCAGATTCAGGTGGGTGGTCGCACTCGGGCACTTGGGTGCCTCATTGCGGCGCTTCCGTTTCTCACCATCTTTGGCGTTGGGTTCGTCTTTTGGTTGTTAGCTCGAATGATTGGCGATGCAATTCTGCCATCAGGGTCATCAGGGTTTTCTGAAGCTCTCGGCGGCATCGCAGTGATCTGGCTACTGCTGAAGTTTCGAAGGCGAGTGAGGGCTCGCCGCCAGATGGCCGCAATTAACGAGAACGACCGGCCCACACCG
>JAPOIQ010000019.1 GCA_029978815.1 bacterium | reverse complement strand
AGCAGGTGATCTCGAAGGAAGGCTGGTCCCCACACATGCGCCCCAAAGTCACCCCCGGTCGGTGTGTTGTTGTCGAAAACAAGGTCGGCAGCCGGGCTCAGCGGGTTGAGATGAACGACATTCATCATGATCGTCGTCGTCACTGCGAGAGAGAACGCAGTAAATGAGAACTTCCAGATTCGGGTCGAATCCCACTCTGATGACATCCACTGCTGGGGTCGTCTCAAGACACGCCGAACCACACGCTGCAGTAGCGAGCCCGAAGTAGCCACACGGTCTGTCACGTCAACGGACGGAACTTCGGATGTTTCGACCTCGTTCGTCACGAGATCAGTCTGCCACTTTCGATGCAACGTTCACAGAACGCGTCGACCTAAGGAGTGCTATTTCGTCGTCACTAAGAGGGCGAAAAGACCTGTGGCGTTGAATGCTGCATGCGCCACAATCGGGGTTCCCAGGCGGCCGGTCCGCAGCAGCATGAAACCGAATACAAGACCCGCAATCGTCAACCCTGGCAACTCCACCGGGCGAAGGTGAATTACTCCAAAGAAGACAGACGCCGCAACCAGACCGCCGAACCTACCCCACTTGGCCGTCGCCGATCGCTGAAGCAGCCCGCGATAGACGAGCTCTTCGACCACAGGCGCCCCAATGACCACCACGACAACGAGAAGAACCGTCCTCCAACCTCCAGCCGCGTCGACCAATTCTTGAGCTGTCTCTTCGAGAGCCGAAGTATCAAAGGTGCTTGGCCATATCGCTCGCAATGGCAGATAGACGAGCGGAACAAAAATGACCTGAGCCGCGATACCGACAGGAATGCCGACCAGGTCGCTCCATCGAAACTGCACCGAATACAGGCGCCAGAATCCAACAGCCTGCAGTTTGCTGGCCATCCAAAGGGCGCCGACGAGACATGTCCACGACGCAACCGCCATCGCACCCAATGTGACGGTGCCCGTGCCTCCGTCGGTGGGAGCAATCGCATAAATCAGACCACCGAGGACAATTCCGCCAACCGACCAGCCGAGGGACCACAGAGCAAGCGCCTGCCCCAGTGGGACAGAAGCTGATGACTCAGACGGCGACACGCCAGCCGAGTTGCTGGATGCGCCGATCGACGACATCCCAACCTCGAGGAGCGGTCAACCGGCGGGCATGATCTCGGCAAAGATCGTATGCGTGCGGCTCACGTTCAGGGGTCAGACTGTCGATCCAGACTTGCGAATTTTGATACTCATAGGTCAAAGTCGCGACAGCATGCTCTGAACAACCTGTTTTTGTGCAAAGGCGAAACACGTCACAACCGTAGGGCACGACGTGACCAGAGCGGCGGATGCCCCTATCCTTGGGATATGGACAACCTTCCTCCGCCACCTCCCCCACCCCCTCGGGGACGAAGTGAGGGCCGGTCAAATTCGCCCCGCAATCAAGATTCGCGTGGTCAATCACGTCGAAACTCCGGTCAGCAGCCATCAGAGCGCCCCTCAGGACAAGGCAATCAGCCTCAATGGAGGCGCTGGCTCCCCTGGGTCGCAGTTGGCCTGTTTCTCGCCGCTGTCATTCTTCCTGGAGTGCTGAATGGTCCGAGCGGCCCCGACATCTCGTACTCCGAATTCATCGACGAAGTGCGAAACGGAACTGTCCAGTCGATTGAAATCAACAATGTGACAGGTGAGATCACAGGAACACTCACCGATGGATCATCGTTTACATCCACGGGAGGCGGCGAACGAGGCCTTTCAGATACCGACGAGGAACTCATCCGCTCGACCGGAGTCGACTATGAGTTCATCACGCCCTCTTCTAACTGGCTCTTGAACCTTGCTGGCCTCCTCTTACCGGTCATGCTCATCATCGGGTTCTTCATGTGGATGCAGCGCCGAGCTCAAGGCCAGATGGGCAACGTGATGTCGATCGGCCGCAGCAAGGCGAAGACGTATTCCTCCGACCAGCCATCGACGACATTCAACGACATTGCCGGCTACGAGGGCGTGAAACAAGAAATCACCGAAGTGGTCGACTTCTTGCGGATGCCTGAACGATTTGCTGAAATCGGTGCTCGAGTGCCGAAGGGCATCCTTCTTGTCGGCCCTCCCGGGACCGGCAAGACCCTGTTCGCCCGAGCAGTCGCGGGTGAGGCTGGTGTTGGTTTTCTCAGTGTGACCGGGTCTGACTTCATGGAGATGTTTGTCGGTGTTGGTGCGAGCCGCGTCCGCGACCTCTTCCAACAAGCCCGCCGCATGGGCAAAGCGATCATCTTCATTGATGAAATCGACTCAATTGGCCGCAAACGAGGTGCAGGTCTCGGCGGCGGACACGACGAACGCGAACAGACTCTCAACCAGATGCTGTCCGAAATGGACGGTTTCGAGACATCTGAAGGCATCGTCATCATGGCCGCCACGAACCGCCCTGACATTCTCGACCCTGCACTCCTACGCCCGGGTCGTTTCGACCGTCAAATTGTCGTGCCGCTCCCCGAATACCAAGAGCGCCTCGAGATCCTCAAGGTTCACAGCCGCGACAAGCGCATGGGATCTGATGTCGATCTCTCGACAATGGCAAGGGCGACGCCGGGTATGGCAGGAGCAGATCTCGCAAACCTCGTCAATGAGGCAGCCCTTATCGCAGTGCGCCGTAATTCTCAGCACATCGAACGAATCGACTTCGAGAATGCCCGAGATCGCGTCGTGCTCGGTGCTAGACGTGAATCAATGGTGCTCAACGCCGAAGAAAAGAAAGCAACGGCCTATCACGAAGCAGGACATGCCTTACTCGCGACCGTCCTTCCTCATGGTGATCCACTCCACAAGGTGACGATCCTTCCTCGCGGAATGGCCCTTGGCGTTACGTGGAGCCTTCCTCAGGAGCGTCATACCTACTCGAAGGAATACTTCGAGGACACCATCTGTAAAGCGATGGGCGGTCGTGTTGCCGAAATCCTCGTCTTTGGTCACCTCAACTCGGGTGCAGCGAATGACCTCGAGCAAGCAACCTCCATCGCCCGTCGTATGGTTCGAGAGTGGGGTATGAGCGACAAGGTTGGGCCGATGGCTTGGTCAAGTCAGCAGCAGGTATTCCTCGGCGAAGACCTGATGTCGAACGGCCGGGAATACTCAGATGACACCGCTCGCATGCTTGATGAAGAAATTTCTTCGATTCTCACTGGCCAGGAAGACCGGGCTCGTCAGCTTCTCACGAAGCACAGCCGAGGCTTAGAACTCGTCGCTGAAGCACTCCTCGAACACGAGACCATCGACGGTCCGCATGTGGCCGAGCTTATTCAGCAAGGATTGACCGAGTCAGGAACTGACGAGCAGATCCAAGCCAACGTCCTCGGCACTCCGGAGTGACATTTCAAGGATCCGGGTCAGAGTTCTTCGCCGTGGCCACAGCCGTCGGTCTGATCAATTGATCCTGGTTCGCGTACCTCTGCTAACCCTGCCCATAGGTCGGTCGCCGTCACCGCCCCGATAAAGCCTCGCTTCACGACGCCTGACGCATCTGCGATGACGGTGATTGGCACCGCATCAATCTCGTATCGCTCGTGCAGTTCAACATTGTCGACATAGTCAACGGTGCTCACTGACACCGAGGACGACTCAAGTACTCGTGCTTTTGCGGCAACGTCGGCACAGGTTGAGCACGTCGATGACGTGAACACGACCACCATCCACTGGCCACTGTCGGTCGAGAAGTCGCTTGGGTCGAGTTGAGCGGGGAACTGCCAGGCCGGCTGTGTTGGGGCATCCGCGCCACGTCGCCGTTGCTGGAATCGAACTGCGCCAATGATGGCGGCCGCAAGTAGGCAGGCGAGCAAAAGTTGGATCACATTGACGTTCTACCAGCAGCGATGAATGTCGGCCGCAATCTGCAAGAACTCAACAACAGGGCATCCCAGCTATAGCCCATGCATTTGAGAATGAATCACCGCTAGGTACACGTCGCTCCACCATGATCCGACCCGTCGACGAGATGACGGCAGGCCGACCGAGCACCCCAAGATCAGTGAGGTCGAGCGTGATCTGCGACGCAGCCGGCACGTCGAAAGTTGATGGAGCGCCAACTTCAACCAAGCCATTCGAACCATAGGTTGAAATCGTCACCTGTTGATCAATGTCGTCAAGGTTGAGGAGCACGAGTCCGTCGACAACCTCGACTGTTGGTGCTGCCGCAATCAACCACTCTGATGGCGACAGTCCATCGATTCGTTCGGGGACACCAGGGCTCACGGAGGTCACCTTCAACCCGCTCGCACTCACTCGAGTCAGTGCCCGATCAACGACGATCGAGCGACCATCAAGTGTTGAGAACACAACAGAGTGTCCACCCTCAGGTAGTGATGCCAATACGCCTGCATCGATCACCTCGACATCGTTCGCGCCAACATCGACAGACGCCGTCACCCCAGCACTCAGCGAATCATCGGCGGCAGTGGACGGAAAGAATGTAGCGATCACTGACACTGTGCTGTCGGTCGGGTTCATCACTGAGAAACGCTCGGAGACCTCAGGGCCTTTCACGCCGTCAGCGAACCACCAACGGTTGGCCGAAATCGGAGCTGCCAGCGAAACCGAGGTTCCTCCCCGTCGATCATCATTTGCCGTCATTGAGCGCCCGACCATTAATGCGCCACGAGCCGCACGAACCGACACACCGACAGATGCTTCGCCTCGGGCACCACCGCCCTCAATTCCAACATCGATCACCCGAACCGAATATGGGTTGACGGGCAGTCCAGTGTACGCCGAAGGCTCCATCAGCCCTGAGGCCGTATGGAATGCGACATCGACCACCACTTGGTCTGCCGACGGATTCGAGAGCAACACGAACTGCTGAGCCGCGTCGACGGTGTAGCCCTCTGCCAGGTACCACTCTGCGGAAAGTGTCGTCGAGCATGCCGAAACTGACTGTCCGAGACCACTTGAGGTCGGATAGAAGGCTCGCTGCTCCACGAGCCCACCCCCTCCGAGCAGCTCAACGGTCGTCGCAACGAACGTTCCCTGTTGCTCAGCATCAACATCGACCTGCACCCTGTCGAATGCTGGCACGTCAACGATTTTTGTTCGCGCTGGAGAGGTATCACTGAGGAATGTCACCCGAGCCGATGTCGATTGGTCACTCGTGTTCGTAATAACCACTGCACCGCCAACATCAGTCTCGCCTGAAGCCGGAACCCCTGGACAGAACCATGTGCTTTCGAGCGTGTCACCCTCCGGCACATACGGCACCCAGACTTCGGGAGCAACGTTGAATGACGCAACTGCTACTTCACCTCGCTCTTGTCGCGAGAACCATATGAGTCCAACCGCAGCAAGCAGGCAGATGATCAACATCGGGTGCCGCCGATTGAGTCGCGGAGAGCGTTTGGAGGTCACTTGACTCATGCCTCAACCTCCTCATTCACTGAGGGTTCAAACGTCAGCAATGGCTCGTCACGGGCGGGGGTCGAGTGTTGTCGACGGCGCTCGGGCCGCGTCGCCGCTAGCAGAACTCCAACCCAGACAACTGCAATGACCAGCCTGATGAGATATCTGGTCAGCGGTGTGTCATAGGAAACAACAATCTCGCCGCCTGAAGCGATGTCGAAGGCAACGGTCTGGCCAAAACCTGCCCTTGGCAACATCGTTTCTCCTGCTGCTGTCACTCGCCACTGACGATCGAAAGGGATGCCAAGGTGAAGGACGCCCTCGGAAGGAACCGACAGCGTTTGAGACCCCTGCAACATCACGGCGTCCACGAATTCCTCCCCGCCATCCCCCGTCAGAGCGATAGCAGATACTCCGTCGAGATCGGCGAGTAAGAGGCTTTCAACACCAGCGTTACGAGAGGCGACGGCAGACGCACCCGTCAAGAACGCAGCCGGAGGAATCCACGAGCGATTGACAAATACTTCGAGGGTTGGGGGAGATTGGACTACTCCAACATCAAGTTGGGCCGCCAGCGCGTCAGAGAGTCCTTGCGGAGGTACAAGTGGTTCATCAAGCGTCGATGCAACACCATCGGCAAGCGGAACAGCGACGTAACGAATCCCAAGTGGGGCGAGCAATCTCCCTACCCGAGAGGTTGAACCGCTTGCAAGGGCGGTGAGCGCTTCTCTGACCGTCTCGGCATCCGATCCAGCTGTGAGTGGCAGGGCATCAGTGATGTCAACGCTGCCGGCATCGGTGATCACGAAGGAGACACCGGGCTCAAAAGAGTGACCACGCACCGGAAGCACTCTTGGGTCTCCAACCCACAAAACTCGATATGAGCCGGTCGCCGAGTTCGAAGGAAACTGTGACTCAAGAACATTCGACATCGGATATTCGGGAGCATCCCAGTCCCCCGCACCGACTGAGAGCACCCCGGGGATCACGCTTACAACGACTCCGAGGGTTGCCAGTAACGCAAGCGGCTGCCGCCACCCGAAGGAACGGTCAAGCACATCTGTTCCAAACCCTCCGGCAATCCCTGCGGCGGGAAATGACGCTCCAAACAACATCACGACGGCGAGCACAGACGTTGTGGGTATGTACGCCGTCGCCACCCCCCTGCCGGCAAGCACCACGAGCAGCATGCCGGACAGCACTAAGGACGTACCGCGAACTGCCCAGGTCAACCGCCATGCTCGAGTAATGAGGAGTCCGGCGATAAGCGGGACAAGAAGAGCCGCCCCGAGCAACCCGACGACTCCGTCACCACCAAACGACATTGCGTACCGTGCCTCGTTCACCACCACACCGGCCAACTCGCCGCCGTTAAACGTGCTCAGATGCCATCCCAAACTTGAAGGCAGAAGTAACACATAGCTCAGGGCCGCAGCTCCCGAAGCAGTCACGAAACGTAAGGCGACGATCGATTCCGATCTCATAAGCCATGATGAGAGCGCAAACAGGATGAGGGTCACAACAGCAATCGGTACAACCACTGGCGAGAGCGATCCTCCCACGGCGGTCACCAACACAATTGCGGAGAACAATCTGCGACGCTGTGTTTGAGATAGCGGCAACACGCCATCAACGAGGTCACCCTCCACCGTTGACACGTCGGCCGCGACAATTCCTGCGAATCTTCGAGAGAGGTGGGCAATCCACGGAAGCACGGCATAAACAACAAGCGCGTCAAGATCGCCCGAGCCCAGCATCAATGGAACAATTGGCCCGGCCGAATACACGATGAGAGCAATCACCCTTGGCCGCGCCGTTGGGTAGACATCGGTAATTCGCTGAATACCGATGAGTCCACAGAGAACCGCACCTAGTCCAATCCCCCATCCCGTTAGGAGCGATCCGATGATCGGCACGGCCTGGAGCAACGCAAGCAGAACGAGACCGCCTGCCGACGCAGCCACACCCCCAACTCCGCGGGAGTCCCACGGCGACCACCACTGCGCCAACATGTCAGTTGACGACATATCAACCGGCAGCCAGGCCCCTACTCCAGGCACACCTGAACGGATGAATTCCCTTGAACCAACGAGGAGTCCGAGCACAATAAGGAACCACGTCAATGTCGGGCCGTACGTTCGTTCACGGCGACGAATCTCAGCAACCCCAGCAGTCACGACGGCATCCTCTTCGTGGGACTTCACGATTGCCGTCAATCTGCTTGACATTGGATGCAGTAACGGAGAGACGTCAGCATCTGAGACTGAACGAACTGCGCCCATCCTCTTTCGGCGTGCACGAACCGTCCTCACCCGAAGCGGAGTAGTGAACAATGCCCCGAGTCTTCGGGCAGGCTGCCGGGCAGCGCCGAGGAAGATGCCGAGCACAAGTTGCAGAAGCGAAACCCAAAAAGCCTGCACAACTCGCCACACAAATTGCCGCTTTGAGACAGCGATAAGTGCCGTGTCAAGCTGGTCACAGGCAACCTGGAACAGCGCCTGTTGCCGCCGTTCAATCGTTTCGTTAATGAGTGTTCGCCTACGCCCAACAACGGCATCTGGAACCACAACGACTCTTGCGCCTGCATAGTGAGCCCGCCAGCACAGGTCAATTTCGGCTACGCCCTCACTTATCGGCGTCGTGAAGCCGCCGAGCTGATGGAACAGATCGGCGCGGACCAGCATTCCGCTCATCTCAACTGCAAGCACGTCACGGACACGATCGTGCTGCTCCTGATCAACCTCATCGAGATTGAACGGCTCAGCACGTTCTCCGAGGAGGTCGACGGAAATCCCGACCGATTGAACACGCAATCGATCAGTGAGGTCAACAAGCTTCGGCCCCACAACGCCCGCATTTGATTGGAGGAGTTCTTGAACGAGAAGTCGGAGTGCATTCGGCTCGGGGGCGGTTCCGGACTCAACAATCCAAAACAGGCCGTTGCCCCCTTCGACGAGTGCCGCTGCTTCGTTCACCACCTCGGAAACAGCGGCGCCGGTAACGTCAAGGACGACTTCTGACCCGCTATTCGCTGAGATCGACGACCGGATGCGCTCAACCTCGCTTGGATGAGTCGCCACGAGAATTCGCAGAGAACCGTAGGTCTGCTGGCGAAGCGCAGCTAGCGAGAGTTCAACATCATCGACGTGTTGTTGCGCTGCGAGCACGGCAACAACCGGTACGAGATCTCCTCCCTCCACCCCGGCGAGGCTATCTCTCACGGACAGCGGTGGTCGGTCAGGCATTGCACTGACGGATAGCGTTCATCCTCGTGACCGATGCCGTTGCTCCCGTTCCAGACCAGCAGATTCGGTCTCGTGAGCAGGGCCGGTCAGGAGGGGCAATCCCAGAAGGGGCCATCACTATCGCGATCGGCCTCATCATCGCTGGAATCGCCACCTACGCATTCTTCAGGGTTGGAGCCTCAGCTCTTGGAGGAGACGAAGAATTTGCACCAATCGCCGCGATGTGGTTTGCAATGTTCGCCCTTGCACCTGGATTCTTTCTCCCCATCGAACAAGAACTTGGTCGCGCTCTCGCCCATCGACGCGCCCTCGACCAAGGCGGCAGGCCGGTTGTCATAAAGGTCAGCATCCTTACGCTGGTCGTATCTGTCATTGTCATCGCAGTACTCGGAATATCATCGCCTTGGCTCACGGGGTCGTATTTCGCAGGCGATTGGTGGATGTTTGGGGCGCTCCTCATCGGATTTGCTGCCTACGCACCTGTGCATCTGTCTCGCGGCATCTGCTCAGGCCTTGGGCGTTTCACTCCGTTTGCAGTGGTCGTCGCGTCCGATGGTGTGATGAAAATTCTGGGAACGGTGCTGCTTGCCGCAATCGGGATTGCCGCTGTTGGGGCTTATGCATTTGCGATCGCCGTCGCCCCCCTCTTCGCAGTCGTTGCCATCGGCCTTGGCGGCTTCCTTCGGACCGAGCCCGGCCCACCCGCTCAATGGCGCGAGGTAAGCCAGAACTTTGGATGGCTCCTTCTCGGAACATCTTGTGCCGCCGTGCTACTCAACGCCGGGCCAATTGCCGCAAATATTCTCGCAGGCGACAACGATGCGGACGCAGTGACCCGATTCGGATACGGGGTGTTACTTGCTCGAGTCCCTCTCTTCATGTTTCAAGCCATCCAAGCAAGCCTGCTCCCGCGGCTTGCTCGCCTTGCGGCCCAAGAATCATTCGATGAGTTCCGGCGCGGCCTTCGACTTCTCATCATCGTCGTGGCGGGCATTGGCGTCATCGGCACCATGAGTGGCGGCCTGCTCGGGCCTTGGGCTCTCGAGTTGGTCTATGGAGCCGAACTGTCTGGCCGCACGCTGGCGATGCTTGCGCTCTCGAGCGCCCTCTACATGATGGCCATCGCTGTCAGCCAAGCGGTTCTGGCCCTCGAAGACCACGCATATGTCGCTCTCGGCTGGGGAATCGCCGTCGTCACGTTTTTTGCCGGAACCTGGCTCTCTTCAGATGAGCTTTTCCAACGGATCGAGATCGGACTTGTCACCTCATCCACCGCAGCGGTCGGCGCGTTCAGCATCCGCCTTCGAGCGCGCCTTCGTCGCCTCGTCTAGCCGCCTCGTCTAAGAGACTTTAAATCAGCTGTGAAGGTGGGCTTTGGCAGCCTCAACCTCAAGGTCGTGTTCCACCATCATTTTCACAAGCTGCGGGAATGACACCTCTGGTTCCCAGCCAAGTTTCTCCTTGGCCTTTGATGCGTCACCAATGAGCAGATCAACCTCAGCCGGGCGCAAGAACTTCGGATCTTGGCGCACGTAAGGGGCCCAATCATCGATACCGACCTCGGCAAACGCAAGGTCAAGAAATTCACGAATTGAGT
>JAPOIQ010000372.1 GCA_029978815.1 bacterium | reverse complement strand
TTCGCAACCGCAAGGTTGCAGTCATTGGCTATGGCTCGCAGGGCCATGCTCATGCACTCAACTTGAAGGAGTCGGGCGTCGAGGTCTGCATCGGTCTTCGTGAAGGCTCGAGTTCAACGCAGAAGGCTGAGCAGGCGGGGTTGACCGTGAAGTAAGTTGCTGACGCGGCCGCCTGGGCAGATGTCATCATGATTCTTGCTCCGGATACAGAGCAGAAGAAGATCTTTGACGAGCACATCGCTGCGAATCTCAACGCCGGCGATGCAATCGCCTTCGCACATGGGTTCAACGTTCGCTTCGGCCGTATCGCGGCCCCAGAGGGCGTCGACTGCATCATGATTGCACCAAAGGGTCCTGGACACCTTGTACGTCGTACGTACACCGAAGGTGGCGGTGTTCCGGCGCTCATCGCGGTTGAACAGGATGCAAGCGGTCAGGCAAAGGACATCGCATTGTCGTATGCCGATGCGATTGGTGGCGCGCGTGCTGGTGTCATCGAGACGACGTTCACCGAGGAAACCGAGACAGATCTCTTCGGTGAGCAGGTTGTGCTCTGTGGTGGTCTGACACGATTGGTTCAGGCCGGATTCGAGACACTTGTCGAAGCGGGCTACGCCCCTGAGATGGCGTACTTCGAGTGCCTCCACGAGGTCAAACTCATTGTCGACCTGATGTATGAAGAGGGTATTGCGGGTATGCGGTACTCGATTTCAGACACCGCTGAATACGGTGACTTGACCCGCGGACCTCGCATCGTGACCGATGCAACCAAGGCCGAGATGAAGAAGGTGCTTTCAGAGATTCAGTCGGGTCAGTTCGCCGATGAATGGGTGAATGAGAGTGAGTCAGGTCGTGCGAACTACCACCGCATGCAGGAAGAGGGTAAGGCACATCCCATCGAGGTCGTCGGTGCCCGCCTTCGTGGAATGATGCCTTGGATCTCTGCAGGTAAGCAGAAGGTTGCTGAGGCATCAGGTGGTGACAGCTGATCAGCATCGTTTGATGGAACCGCTGCGAGAGGTCGAACTCGCAGGCAAGAACACAGTGAACAACCGGGCCGCTTGGCCCGGTTGTTTCGCGTTCGGCAAGAGAAATTTTAAAATATGACCTTGCAAGTCGGGTTTTAAGCCCGTAGCCTCTCCCGCCATGGCTGACAACACAAAGAAACTCGGTTTTGATACCCGTCAGATTCATGTTGGGGGAGATCCAGATCCGGCGACAGGCGCCCGCGCCGTGCCGATCTACCAAACAACCTCATATGAGTTCCGCGACACCGAACATGCTGCAAACCTGTTCGCTCTCGCAGAGGTGGGAAACATCTACACCCGCATAATGAACCCGACTCAGGCAGCGCTTGAGGCACGACTGAACGATCTCGAGGGAGGTTGCACGACCGCCATTGGAATCCCAGGGGCGTTGGCAACCGCATCGGGTCAAGCAGCCGAGACACTTGCCATCCTCACCGTCGTCGAAGCTGGTCATCACATTGTTGCCTCACCGTCGCTCTACGGCGGCTCGTACAACCTTCTGCACTACACGCTCCCCAAAATGGGTATCGAAGTCACATTTGTTGATGACCCACATGACCTCGATCAGTGGCGTGCGGCTGTGCGTGATAACACTCGTCTTTTTTACGGCGAGGTGCTGCCAAACCCGAAGAATGACATGTTCGATATCGAAGGTGTCTCAGGCGTTGCCCATGCTGAGGGCATTCCGTTGATGGTCGATAACACGGTGGCTACGCCATACCTCGTACGTCCTCTTGAGTGGGGCGCCGATATTGTCGTCCACTCGCTCACCAAGTTCATGGGTGGCCACGGCACATCTGTCG
>JAPOIQ010000192.1 GCA_029978815.1 bacterium | reverse complement strand
GGCGGAGGTATCGAGCGTCATGCCTGCATCATTTCACACTCGCCACTCGACGAGATCACGATCAATCTCTTCGATTGAACGTCGCCCCGAAAGCGCCATCGTGCGACGAATACCTTCGTCAAGGAACTTGATGACATGGTCAACACCGCGCTCTCCGGCAGCACCCATCCCGTACAGATACGCGCGACCAATTGAGCACATGTCGGCACCGAGAGCAAGCGCCTTGACAATGTCGGATCCTCGACGGATACCACCGTCACAGATGATTTTGACCTGGCCACCAACTGCTTGCGCCACAGGTTCGATCATTTCGACGGGGGTCGGCGCATCATCAAGCTGACGACCGCCATGATTCGACAGCGCGATTCCCTCAACACCAGCGTCGACCGCCCGTTGCGCATCATCGACTCGTTGGATGCCTTTCAAAATGATCGGGCCGTCCCAAAGTGATCGCAGCCATTGCACGTCATCCCATGACAACGCTTGATCAAAACTGTGCATGACGTGCTCGGCTAGCGAGATTGGGTCCGTGCCATCTTCATCGTGGCCGTCATGTCCGACGACATTCGCAAACATGATGGGCGGGTTTGTGATGAAGTCAAGCGTCCACCCCGGATGCAAGATGCCATCAACAATGGTGCCCGGACCAATCTTGGGTGGAATCGTGTAACCCCGCCGCACATCACGTTCTCGTCGGCCGAGCACCGCTGTGTCGACGGTGAGCCAAATACCTGTGTACCCCGCCGCTTTTGCTCGACCAACGAGTTCGGCAACAAGCCCACGATCACGCCAGGTGTACACCTGAAACCACTTGTCAACATTTGGCCCTACCGCCGCAACTTCTTCAATCGAGCGTGTCGCCATCGTCGACAGTGAATAGGGAATCCCTGCACGCTGTGCCGCGCGAACGACCGCTAGCTCTCCCTGGGAGTGGGTGATCCGCGTGTATCCCGTCGGCGACAGCATGAGCGGCAATGGCAATTTGCTGCCGAGAAAGTCGACCGATGTGTCAATGTCGCTCACATCGCGAAGCACATTCGGACGCAACCCCACGCGCCCAAACGCTGAGGAGTTTCGTTCGAGCGTTCGTTCGTCTTCTGCCGCCCCATCGATGTAATCGAACACACCTCGCGGGAGCCGGCGCCGAGCGATCCGCCGAAGATCCTCGATATCGGCGCAGCCCGACAAGCGACGTTCTATCGGATCAAGTTCGATCGGCTTGAACCGAACAACTGAGCGAAACGTTCGGTACATCGAACGCGGATCAAGCGACATCAGTTCACCTCAATCGAACCGGACGAGACCTTGGTCGATGACAGTTCGGTCGCCAACCGAGGTTGTGAACGTCGCCGAGCCATCGCCATTGTCCCACGCACGAATGTCGAGCGTGTCACCTGGAATCACCGGGGACGCAAAACGTGCCTCAATGTGTTTGAACCTCGATGGGTCAGATCCGCATAGCGAATGAAGTAGACCGCGACCGGTGAACCCATACGAACAAAGACCGTGAAGGATCGGGACAGGGAAACCACCACGAGCCGCAAACGATGGATCGGTGTGCAGCGGGTTTCGATCGCCTGACAATCGATAGACAAATGCCTGATCGGGGGCGGTGGTGTAACTCACGACATGGTCAGGATCTCGCTGCGGCGGTTCATTGACCGGCCCGGACGGCCCACGATCTCCACCCCAGCCACCGGCGCCACGAATGAACGCTGAAGAGCGCAACGTGCAGAGCACGCCGCTGTCATCGGTCAGCGTGGTTTCGGAGACAACAACCGCCGCTTTCCCCTTGTCGTACATCGCAACGATCTCACTTTGCATCGTCGCAGAGCCTGACGTTGGGAGGGCTCGGGCTGGTGTCACCGCCTGCTGGCCATGCACGAGTAAAGCCGGATCAAATTCACCGACCGCTTTCATCGGAGAACCCTTGCCCCAACCGAGTACCACGGGGAATGTTGGGAACACCTGCTGAACGACATCAGCGGTGTTTTCGGTGGTGAATGCCAATTCGTCGGCACCAGCGCCAATTCCGACGGCATATAACAGACAATCTTTTGAGTCCCAGGAAATCTCGACAGGATCACCCTTCGCCCCTACTGCAGATGGATCTAACGGCATCTCAGTTTCCTTCCTGTGGTTGTGGAGGTCCGCCGGCAACACCGTTCATACCTGAATTTTTCCGAGCCGTGGACAACAGTGTTTCGACGACGGGACCCAATGCTTCAGGGTCTTCAAGCGGAGCGACCGAGGGCCCGCGAACCCAGCCTTCGGCAACTGCTAAGAATTCGCCTGAGGCCTCGAAGACACGCCCGGTCACGCCACTCGACTCCTCGGACGCCAACCAGGTTGCGATCGGAGCGATCCAACGCGGTGACCGGAGATCGGCTTCCTCAGGGGATTCAGGTGCGGGACCAAGGTTCTCAGTCATGCGGGTCAACGCCACCGGCGCAACCGCGTTCACCGTGACGCCGTAGCGAGCCATCTCTAGTGCGGAGATCACAGTGAACGCAGCGATACCGGCTTTCGCCGCTCCGTAGTTGGTTTGACCTGGGTTGCCATAAATTCCGGAAACTGACGACGTGTTGATGATGCGACCGCTCACCGCCTCACCGGCTTTTGAGCGATCTCGCCAATAGCCACACGCATGCTTCGCCGGCGCGAACGTTCCTTTGAGGTGCACATTGATGACCGCATCCCACTCTTCTTCGGTCATATTGACCAACATTCGATCTCGAAGGATTCCTGCATTGTTGATGACTGCGTGAAGATCACCGAAGGTGTCGATGGCTTGGGCGACCATTCGTCCCGCTCCATCGAAATCGGCAACATTGTCACCGTTGACGACTGCCTCGCCACCCATCGCGATGATTTCATCGACAACAGATTGGGCTGGAGTGAGTTCTCCCCCGGTGCCGTCCACTGCACCGCCGAGGTCATTTACAACGACTTTTGCGCCCTGGCGAGCGAGGCTGAGGGCGTGCTCCCGCCCGATTCCTCGACCAGCTCCCGTCACAATCGCTACTCGCCCTTCGCAGAGACGTGCCATGTTTCCTCCAAATCATTGACGAGCTCTTTACTCGTGCAATTGCTATCGAGATCAGATTAGAGCCCACGACCGAGCCAAACGGAAGGCGGAGAGATCTGCCAAACATGTTTCGCGAACAAATCAGCGTGCGCTCGAGAACGCCTCTAACCTCTCCCAAGTGCCCACCGGTCTACCTGACAACATTGACGTCCTTGTCGTAGGCGGGGGTCCCGCTGGATCCGCTGCAGCAATCGAGCTTGCACGGGCAGGAAGATCGGTCACGATCGTCGACAAAGCGACATTTCCTCGAGATAAATGTTGCGGTGACGGGTTGACCACACTGGCACTACGAGAACTCGAGCTTCTCGGGGTATCAAGCCTCGGCATCTCGTCATTCACGAAGATTGGCGGTGCTCGTCTGCGGTCGCCCGCCGGACGCCAATTCGATGTGCCGCTCCCAACCACAGGCACCTATGCAGCTGTCGCACGAAGGATTGACCTTGACGCAACGTTGCTTGAATTCGCCCAACAAGCTGGAGCGCAGGTTCGCCAAGGTGTTGCCGTCACAGGCGCGCAGCACGATGCCGATGGAACACACATCGAACTTGAGGGGCTCGGACGAGTCACGCCTTCGTTCGTGATCGCTGCAGATGGCATGTGGAGCACTGTCCGACGTGAACTCGGCCTGACACCTGAGAACTATCGCGGCGAGTGGCACGCATTCCGCCAGTACGGACAAGGTGCAACAGGAATTGCCAAGGACGAACTCATCGTGTGGTTCGAGCGCGATCTTTTGCCGGGGTATGCGTGGTCGTTCCCTCTCGGCAACGGAGAGGTCAACCTCGGATTCGGAATGCTCCGTGGAGAAATACTGGCGG
>JAPOIQ010000287.1 GCA_029978815.1 bacterium | reverse complement strand
GGGTTAGGGTTAGGTTAGGGTTAGGGTTAGGGCTAGGGCTAGGGTTAGGGTTAGAGGGCTGGGCTGGTCGGGGGCGCCTTCTGGCTGAGCGTGGTGGACTCGGGCACGACCTATCAGGCCGTCCGCGCGGGTGCTCGAATCGTTGAGATTCCTATTACCTTTCGCGAGCGAGAAACTGGCGAATCAAAGATGAGCCGAAAAATTGTCATCGAGGCGTTCCTTTACACCACCATCCGAGGAGCTCGAGACCTTCTGCTACGCAAACGCTCACAGAGGATGTACCGCGCGAAATGATTGAGAATGGGAAGTTACGTAGCAGTAGCGGTTCCGACGAGCACGAGTGTCGAGTCACTAATCGACTCCGAGCGCTCGATCACCTCAAAGTCTCCCGCAGTGATCGATTCATCGGCAGACCGAAGCAGCGGGTAGACCACTCGCCGCCCTACGGAATGCAAGCCTGTCAACGCCCTTACCGGCAGATGATGGCGCAAGCCAAACGGATCGAGTGCCAGAAGGCGCCTTCCTGCCCGTCGACGTTGGTCGAAGGTCTTCATTGTTTCGGCGTTACCCGTGAGCCCATTGATCTCTACAACGTCGAAATATTTGTTGAGGAGCTCTCCGAACATGTTCAAAGAAAACAAGTGGACATGGAATGGGTTCTCAAAATCGGCTGGGGCGTTCGGTGTCAGCACGACAAGTCGACCCCCCGGTCGCAAGACGCGAGCAATTTCGGCAACATGTCGCTCAGGGTCAGTGAAATGTTCGATGATGTGAGACGAACTCACCCAGTCGAGAGAATTTGTTTGAAACGGGAGCTGTCGGGCGTCTCCACACACCGCACCATCGATGACAGCTTGAGCGAGCCCGGCTGTTCCGATGTCGTAGTCAAGGCCGATCACCGTCCGATCAGCGCGGGAGAGCAATCTCGATTCGGTGCCGATACCGCATCCGATATCAAGGCCAACGCCACTTCCGATGCGTTCGCTAATGAGCTCGTATCCCGCAACGTGGAGCGCGATCAGTGATGCAGGTGTGTGATCATGAACCGGACGCTCACCAGTGACTCGCATGGAATCGACAGTGTACGACGGTCTTCGGGTTGCCGTGTTGTCTTGGCGTGCCCCGGGCGATCCGGATGCTGGCGGCTCAGAACTACACGCCAATGAAATTCTCTCACGGTGGGTACAGCGCGGAGTCGATGTCACGTTCTTTGCTCGCACACCACCATCGGTAGCGACACCGTCAAACTCAGAGTTCACCATTGTGAATATCGGCTCCGAATACTCAGTGTTTGCACGTGCGGCAGCTCGTGTGATTCGTCGTCGACGAAACTTTGATGCGGTTGTCGAAATTCTTAACGGCGTTCCGTTCTGCTCGCCGCTCTGGTGGCGAGGTCCGAACGTAACGTGGCTCCACCATCCGCATACCGAGATGTGGGAACAGCGCTTGCCATTTCCTCTTGCTCAAGTTGGTAGATGGAACGAATCAACGGTTATTCCGAAGGTGTATCGCTCAACGAGGGTGATCACCCTGTCAGAGCCCGGGCGCCGTGACCTTCTGTCTGCCGGATTCAGAAACGTGACGGCGATTGAACCCGGTGTTTCACCACGGTTCTGCCCTCCGCACGACGAGAACGACAACGCCTCGAGCGATGCGCCGTTTCGAATCATCGCAGTTGGTCGGCTTGCTCCGGTTAAGCGCTGGGTGGAGCTTCTCGACGCAATCAAGCCACTTGCCGACCACGCAACGCTCTCAATTGTCGGCGATGGTCCCCTCGCCGGTGAACTACACAAGTGGAAGGTCGATCACCAGGCGAATTGGCTTCATCTGCTGGGGCGACTGAGCGACGACGAGCTTGTCGGCCAGTATCAGTCAGCAGACCTTCTCGTGTCGGCCTCCTCGGCCGAGGGGTGGGGAATGACAATTACTGAAGCGGGGCGATGCGCTACCCCTGCGATCGCAACGAATGTGCTGGGTCATTCGGCTGCGATCATTCATGACGTAACAGGTTTACTCGTCAATTCTCCTCACGACTTGACTGCGGCAATCGAAGGTTTGATGGGCGACCCTGACCGGCTTCACCGCTATGCCATCGCTGCGCACAGCCGCGCCACAACATTGAGTTGGGACGACGCAGCGCAACGCCACCTCGACGAGTTAGGACGCCTCCTCACGTGAAGTTCCTGTCATTACTTCAGGCGATGCGTCCCCGACAGTGGGTAAAGAACGTCCTCGTCGGTGCCGCTCCCGTGGCGGCTGGAATTACTACCGCCACCCAATGGACGAATGTGTTCTTAGCGTTCGTCTCGATGGTGTTTGCGGCGAGCGGCATCTATCTCTTGAACGATGTACTCGACGTTGGAGAGGATCGCCTTCACCCAAACAAGATCTCCCGACCGGTCGCATCAGGCGCCCTAGACACCAGAGTCGCCGCTGTTAGTGGCGGTGTCCTCATGTGCGTTTCTGTCGTCATCGCGGCTGTGCTCATCAATCTCGTGACAGCACTGCTTGTTGCCGGGTACCTTGCCCTCATGGGCCTGTACAGCCTGTCACTTCGAAAACTTGTCGGCATTGATATCAGCATCGTCGCAGCAGGCTTCGTGCTCAGGGCACTCATTGGAGCAAGCGCAGTC
>JAPOIQ010000398.1 GCA_029978815.1 bacterium | reverse complement strand
CGTTCTGTGCGGGAGCTGACCTCAAAGAGCGATCATCTGGTCCGCCTGATTCTGGCCCGATGGTTAGCGCCCTAGAACGACTGATGGATACACCCCGGCCGACCATTGCAGCAGTGAATGGAGCCGTCAGAGCCGGTGGGTTGGGCCTCATGACCGCCTGTGACCTGATCGTCGTTGAACAATCGGTGACGTTTGCGCTCACCGAGGTTCGAATTGGGGTTGCCGCAGCAATTATTTCGGTTCCTATTCTCCGCCGAGTGCCACCAGGCAAGATTGCTGCGGCGATGCTCACCGGTGAGGTGTTCTCCGCCGCCGAAGCGCGAGAAATGGGTCTCATTACCCATGTCACCGACGATGTTTCAGCGACGATTGATGACCTCATCAACGGCATCTTGGCAGGCGCCCCCCGGGCGGTCGCTGCAACAAAGGCGATGTTGCATCGAGTACCCACCCTCGATCGCCAAACAGGATTTGCCGAGATGCGCTCGCTCAGCGAGGAATTTTTCTCTGGTCCGGATGCAGCCGAGGGTATGGCAGCCTTCATCGAGAAACGTTTGCCAGCGTGGAATCCAGCAGCAACGTAATCCTCAGGTGATCAGCCGATAACCAAGACCTCGCACCGTGACGATGAGTTGCGGGTCGTCCGGGGTGTCTTCGACCTTAAGCCGCAATCGGCGAACGTGCGCATCAACGAGGCGTGAGTCGCCAAGATACTCATAACCCCAGACATGTTCGAGAAGTTGATCTCGGCTGAGAACCGCATCGGCATGGTTCGCAAACTCGCACAACATCCGAAATTCGGTACGGGTCAGGGAGAGTTCTGTCCCACCTTTGGTGACAACTCCTTGCTCGGGGCGCAACTCGATATCACCGAACCGAAACACATCGCCGTCGCCGTCATCATTCACCGCGGAGTAACTCACTCGCCGCAAGACTGCAGCAATTCGCGCCGAGAGGACCTTTGGAACAACTGGTTTTGTGATGTAATCGTCCGCGCCGGCCTCAAGGCCCGCCACCATGTCGGCAGCCTCAGTTTGAGCGGTCACCATGATGATCGGAACGGTTGAGGTTGCCCTTATTGCTTTACAGACCTCAAATCCTGAGAGATCTGGAAGCCGAAGATCGAGGAGCACCACATCTGGGCGGTGCTGACCGAACTGCACAAGGCCGCTCGCTCCATCGTGTGCCTCAACGACGTCGTAACCCTCGTCTTCGAGGGCCATCCGCAATGCAAGTCGAATTGCGTCATCATCTTCAATAAAGAGCACCTTGTGCACTGTCCAAGTGTGCCACCTCGGGCCCGCTTATCTGCGATGCCGGAGGCTGGCCACTCCAATTTTGTTACACAAATCGCACAAATCACGCAACGGTTCGCAATACGAGGCTGTCACACTCGTTGATAGTTCACGCTGCACCGGTGGGATACCGACCTCCCCCTGGTGTCCCACCGGCAGCGGAACGAAACTCTCGCCTAGTCTGTCGAAATGATCCGTCTGCGTTCGCCCCGACTTGCGTCACGGGTCGCCGCATTCTTTGGAATCATTGGGCGCTAAAGGGCCTTGTGTCCCTGATGCCGGCCT
>JAPOIQ010000207.1 GCA_029978815.1 bacterium | reverse complement strand
TGAGAACGCTCGAGACCGCAACATCAAGCCGCTCTCCCGACACCACGCTACGGATCTCAAGAAGATCGATTGACAGAGCGCGAGATACTTTGTGACCTTCAGGGGCTCCAAGCGAGGAATGTAACGTCCCCCCGCGGACGATGACCGTTCGCCCGCTCGCCAACCATTCAGCGATCTCACGATCAGTGATTCCAACCACCGCATCAGGTGGACTCGACGAAACAGGTGCGCCCCAGTCTTCCCCAGCGCGAATCGCCATCAGGCTGTTTCCTCTACAAATTCTGATTCGACAGCTTCTTCAGTACCTGTTGACTCTGACGACGCAACATCTACCACCACTCCGCGGGTGCACATTGCTACCGCACTTCTGGCTGCTTGCCGAATACCTGGATCGGGTGACACGTCTCCAAGTTGGCGACAAAGATCGATGACCTGTCGAAGGTTTCGAACAATGTCTCCTCCTGCTAGTTCACCGTCATCAACGAGATCAGCGAGTTCAACCCCAGAGCACCAGCCATGCGCCAACGCCAAAAAACCTGGGTCAGGCGGTCGGTGGGCTGAGAGCCCATGCTTTCCTTCGATCACATCAATCTGGACACTCAGCGCTTCTAATTTCCTAAATCGCTCTTGGAGTTCGCGAGTCGGAAACCAGGGCGAGGGTGGATCATCTGGTCCTCGATACTCGTACACGATTGTCGACACGAGTCCAGCTAATTCTGCCGGGGAGAGCCCATCGAATATTCCGGTGCGCAAGGCCTCAACCACCAAGAGATCTGACTCGTGGAATATTCGTGCCAACACTCTGCCATCGTCAGTCAGCAACCAATTCTTTTCGTCCAGGAAACCCATCTGGGTCATCACAGAGACGACCCCGTCGAAGTCACGCCCGAGGGACCCACGTCGATTCGAGATGTCATGTTCGAGCCGAGCGAGCTCTTTGGCACGACGTTCGGCATCCTCAGCAGCTTTCAGCCGCTTTTTCAGATCAGGATCGAGTTCGACAGGATGTACATGGCCTCCGTGTGCGGCAGCACTTCTTCTGGATCGGCTCGTACGAGCACCCTCTGGTCGCAGTTTTTCCCGCTTTAAACGTCGCGCTGTTTCCTGACGGAATTCTTTCCGATGAGGAGAGAACGACCCCGGCATCACAACCGTGCCAACGACTGACCCATCGCCAACAAATTCCTGCGGTGACATCGTCGCCAATTTTCCACTAGCAGTCACCACCGACAGGCGGAGACCTCCTGATCGATGCGCAGTAGATGCAACCACGACCGGACCCCGGTACGCACCTACTGCTGTGTACACAACGTCGCCGGGGCGCAAATGATCAAGTTGAACCGATCCCTCACCTGTCTCTGAGCGACCGCTCTTTTGAGCGGAGCGATACTCATCAATGTCGCCGTACGGACTCCGAGATTGTGCTAGTCGATCGTTGTATTCGGTGCGTCGCCGAGCGAGTCGTGCTTGAAGGCGAACAACATCATGGTCTCGCTGGTACTGCGCGAACGACAGCATCAACGTTTCTCGGGCCTCATCACGACTGCAGCGGCTCACAAGGTTCGCCACCATGTTAAACGTCGGTCTAAATACTGAACGCAAGTTGAACGTTGAACTGCCTGCGAGTTCGGCGACCTCCGCATAACGCACAAATGGACTCCAGAGCACAACTGCGTGCCCTACGTCATCAAGTCCCCGGCGACCCGCCCGGCCAGTGAGTTGAGTGAATTCCCCCGGGTTTAAAGAAACGTGATGATCGCCGTTGTATTTCGTCGTCTTTTCGATGACGACCGACGTTGCTGGCATGTTGACACCCACCGCGAGCGTCTCTGTGGCGAAGACGACTTTCAGCAACCCCGCAATGAATGCTTGTTCGACAATTTCCTTAAATGCAGGCACCATTCCTGCATGATGCGGAGCCACGCCCGACATCAGCTGTTGAATGAACTCGTCAATTCCGAGAGCGGCAAGATCTTCCCCGCTGAAGTCTTCAAGACGGCGATCAACAATCTGCATGATTGCGTTTTGCGCTTCTGGCGTGATGAGTTGTGCTCCTGCGTTCGCCACCAATGAGGCAGCCTCCGTGCATTGCCGCCGACTGAAAATGAAGTAGATCGCAGGGAGCATTCCGCGATCTTCAAGTGTGTCGACGACCTCAAGCCTCGTCGGGGTTGCAAGCTTTCGTGTCCCACCCGATCCGCCACGTTGACGTGTACCCGACCATCGATGTCGGACACCTGATTCATCGAGACGAATTGCATCCCGGTTCACCGCTCCGCCAACAAATGTTGGCAACAAATGCATTCGGTCATTGGTCTTGTCGAACACCATGTAGTGGTTCTCTAGCGGTACTGGTCGAGTGGTTTCAGTTACGACGGCCGTTCGATACCTGACTTCAGTCATCCATTTTGCAAGCTGCGGAGCATTGCTCACTGTCGCAGAGAGGCATACCAAACGGATTGCAGTATCGAGATGAATAATGATTTCCTCCCACACAGGGCCTCGATACGCATCCTGAAGAAAATGCACCTCGTCAAGGATGACGTAGTCAACTTCTTCAAGTGCCGTAGAACCTGCGTACATCATGTTGCGAAGCACTTCTGTGGTCATCACAACAATTGATGCATCTGGATTCACCACGACATCGCCTGTGAGGAGACCGACCTCGTCTTCACCAAAGAGTTCAATCAGGTCATGAAATTTTTGATTCGACAACGCTTTCAGTGGCGTCGTGTAGAAGCTTCGGCGCTGTCGCCGCAGTGTTGCTGCGAGTGCGTATTCAGCCACAACCGTCTTTCCACTCCCCGTCGGTGCGGCCACTACAACATCGTCACCGCGAGCGATCGCGTCACATGCCTCTCGTTGAAAGCGGTCGAGCGGAAAGGCAAGTTGTTCAGCGAACCATGCGTGCTCATCCCTCACGTCGGCTGAGGGCATCTCAGTCAAGTGACTCCTCCGCCGCCCGTCGTCTGCGAGTAAGCAACCAACCA
Source organism: bacterium (assembly GCA_029978815.1). Taxonomy (GTDB): domain Bacteria; phylum Actinomycetota; class Acidimicrobiia; order Acidimicrobiales; family Ilumatobacteraceae; genus Casp-actino5. The sequence continues at coordinate 700 of JAPOIQ010000207.1, read as the reverse complement.
ACCCCAATCGCCGAGAAATAGAGAAAAATCATTGGCACGGAGAGGCTTGCGAGTGAGACCGGGTCGCCTGATGGCGTAATCGCAGCAGCAACAAAGACCACGCCAACGATCGCGTAACGCCAAATACCGAGCAGACCCTTTGGTGTCACGACCCCAATGAGCTGCAGGAACACGAGGAGCACGGGGACGGTGAAGCCAATCCCAAATGCAATCACCATCAGAGTGACCAACCTGATATACGAACTCACACGAAAGACCTGGTCAACGCCGTCGCCAGACCATTCGATGAGAAACTCAATCGCCCGTCCAAGTGTCGAAAATGCGAGAAGGCCGCCGGCCACAAACAGCAGTAGTGCACTTGCGATAAAACTCACCGCATAACGACGCTCATTTTTGTGCATTGCAGGGACGATGAACTTCCATGTTTGCCAGAGAATGACGGGAAGGCCGAGGATGATGCCCCCGTAGGTGGCGATACGCATGCGTGTCGTAAACCCCTCAACGGGGTCCATCGTGAACAAACTCACCGAGTCAAGCGTTGCGTCATACGAGAGCCCACAAAACCCAGGCTGGCGGCGGCGACAGAGTTCAAGGTACGGCTCAGTCAAAAACCGGAGAACGGTGTTGTAGGTGAACAGCACGACCAGTGCTCCAGCTGCGACGGCAAGAGCTGATCGAATGATGCGGGAACGCAGCTCTG
>JAPOIQ010000188.1 GCA_029978815.1 bacterium | reverse complement strand
TGCTCGTGAGCGGCTCCGAGATGCGATCGGAGCGGCAGGTATTCGGGACAGCGAAATCGCGGTCGTTTCGAATGTTGACTCACAACCTCACACCCTCGGCGAGGAATGGACCGCCCTGCTCTCAGCTCAACTTTCAAGCCCAGTTCGTTGGAAGCACGGTTTGCAGTCAATGGCTGACATGGGCGTGACGGCATTCGCTGAACTCGGACCCGGTGGCGTCTTGACTGGCATGGCGAAGCGAACCCTCAAAGAAGCAAAAACAATTTCGGTGGCAACGCCAGACGAACTCGACAAACTTCTTGAATGGCTGGGAGGTGAACCGGTCGTCGTTGCCCACGAACACGAGGGAGAACATCTCTTCGCACACGAACGCCTCGTGGTGAGCCCTGCGGCTGGCATCTTCACCACATCAGGAATTGCAGACGGCACGGAAATTTCTGTCGGAACAGTGCTCGGCACCGTCGCAGATCAAGAAGTTCGATCGCCATTCGCCGGAATCCTGCAAAGTTACATTGCGATCGACACCGAACGAGTTGCTGCGCGACAGCCGATTGCTTGGCTTCGCGCTAACTAACGACGAGATCTAAGGAGGACACGTTGCCTGCAACCCGACCAGGGGCAAAAGGAGCCGTCATCACCGGGTGGGGTATGGCCCTACCCGAGAAGGTTGTAACCAACCACGATCTCACTCAAACCCTCGACACCAGCGACGAGTGGATCGTCGCCCGCACTGGAATTCATCAACGTCACATCGGCGGAACGACCGCTGGCCTATCGATCGAATCTGCACAAGCAGCTCTCGAAATGGCCGGTGTTGCACCCGAACAGATCGACGCCCTCATCCTGTCGACCACAACCCCTGACCGCGCATGGGGAACTTCGGCGGTCATACAGGACAAACTCGGCCTGAAATGCGGCGCCTTCGACATCAACGCCGCATGTTCTGGTTTCATGTACGGGCTCGTCAATGCCCACGGACTTATTGCAATGGGCGCTGAGCGAGTGCTCGTGATCGGAACTGACACGCTTTCACGAATTGTTGATTGGAATGACCGTGGCACCGCCCCTCTCTTCGCTGATGGCTCAGGGGCAATGGTTCTCGAAGCAGTCGATAACTGCGGCGGGCAACTTCTCGGGTGGGACCTTGACGCAGACGGAAGCGCCAGCGAAATTCTCTGGGCCGATGTTGGCGGAACCGTAAATATGGAAGGCAAAGAGGTCTTCCGACGCGCTGTTCGGATCATGATGGATTCAGCAGAGAAGTCGATGGCCCATGCAGGAATCACCTCCGACGACCTCGCCCTCATCGTTCCGCATCAGGCGAACATCCGTATCATCCAAGCCGCATGTGAGCGTCTCGGCGTTGAAATGGATCGCGCCGCCGTCACCATCGACCACACCGGGAATACGTCATCGGCATCAATACCAATGGCGCTCTGTGAAGCGCTCAATGCCGGTCGAGTTGCACCTGGCGATCACATTTTACTCGTCGGATTCGGTGCTGGGATGACAGCAGCCAGCGCAGTGTTGAAATGGGGAGGCGCATCATGAGCAGAGTCGTACTTGTCACCGGAGGCTCGCGAGGAATTGGCCTCGCAATTGCACGCCGGTTTGCCGATCTCGGTGACAAGGTCGCCGTCACCTACAACAGCTCACCTCCCCCAGATGGACTCTTTGGAGTGAAGTGCGATGTCACTTCCGCAGATGACATTGACGCGGCGTTCACGGCAATTGAAGAAGAGTTTGGGTCACCCGTTGAGATTCTTGTGTCGAACGCCGGCATCACCCGAGACACCCTGTTGTTACGAATGGGAGCAGACGATTTCCAAGATGTGATCGACGCAAACCTCACCGCAGCATTCCGGGTGACAAAGCGTGCGGTTCAACAGATGCTTCGGGCCCGCAAGGGACGAATCATCTATGTCTCATCCGTCGTTGGACTTCTCGGAGCTGCCGGACAAGCCAACTATGCCGCATCCAAAGCAGGCCTTGTTGGGCTCGCTCGCTCATTAGCAAGAGAACTCGGTTCACGATCGATCACCGTGAACGTCGTTGCCCCAGGACCGGTGAGCACCGATATGACGGCTGCGCTCAGTGAAGACCGACTTGCCGATATAACGGCCGCAGTTCCGCTCGCAAGAATGGCCGAACCTGACGAAATTGCGGGTGTCGTCACCTTCCTCGCCTCACAAGATGCGGGGTACATCACCGGTGCTGTCATCCCCGTTGACGGCGGTCTCGGGATGGGTCACTGAACGCTCCGCCACAGAGCGATCAAGATTTCGTAGAATCATGATCGGTCATACGACCGATCACAAACCAAGGAGTAACCGTGGACCAAGAATTGTTCGCCCGTTTCAGCAAATGTGCAGTTGAAGTGCTTTCCGTTTCTGAAGATCAGGTAAAGCCAGAGGCTCGTTTCGGTGATGACCTCGACGCTGACAGCCTCGACCTCGTTGAGCTTGTGATGGCTCTTGAAGAAGAATTCGGTATCGAAGTTCCAGAAGAAGAACTCGAAGGCATCGAAACCGTCGGTCAGGCTTACGACTTGGTGGCCGGCAAACTCTGATGCAAGGAAGCGGTCGGCGAATTGCCGTTACCGGACTGGGCGTTGTCGCTCCGTGCGGTATCGGGAAAGAGGCATATTGGAACGGTCTTCTCGGGCCGGGTCTTACCAACGTTGGACGGCTCACGTCCATCGAAGAGTGGGACCCATCTCCGTGGTTTGACTCCCCCAAAGATGCTCGTCGCGCCGACCGCAGTGAGCAATACGCTCTCGCTGCAGCAACCGAAGCCCTCGAGCAATCTGGCCGACCAGCCGTCAGCGATGACCGCATTGGAACAATCTTTGGAACCGGTGTTGGCGGAATTCACACCCTCGAAGAACAGATCGCCATTCGCCTTGACAAAGGCGAGCGCCGGGTGTCTCCATTCCTCGTTCCGATGATGATGGCAAACGCTCCCGGAGCATCGGTGTCGATGCGATTCGGATTCAAAGGCCCCAATGAAACCATCTGCACCGCATGTGCAGCCGGTACTCATGCAATTGGCTATGCCGCCCGACTCATCGCTTGGGGACTCGCCGACGCCGTCGTCGCAGGAGGCACCGAATACGCCGGCACCGCGACATCTCTCGCATCGTTTGGCAACATGACGGCGCTGTCGTCGACGGGCACATCTCGACCGTTCGACACAGACCGCGACGGTTTTGTCATGGGCGAAGGCGCAGCCGTTCTCGTTCTTGAAGAATGGAACTCCGCAGTCGACCGTGGGGCCAACATCATCGGTGAAATCCTTGGAGCAGCATCAAACGCTGATGCACACCACATCACCGCTCCAGCCCCAGGTGGAACAGGAGCAATCCGCTGCATGGAGCTCGCTCTCGCAGACGCCGGCCTCGAAGCTGCCAATATCCGCCAGATCAACGCCCATGGCACTTCAACACCGCTCAACGATGCCGCAGAGGGCGCAGCTATCAGTTCTGTCTTTGGGGCACACGCCGTGCCTGTCGTATCTACGAAAGGTGTGACCGGTCACGCTCTCGGTGCCGCCGGAGCCCTTGAGGCCGCCGCAGTGTTGCTCTCAATGGAGCACGCTCTCATACCTCCCACTGCGAACACGACAAATATCGACAGCGAAATAACAGTTGATGTCGTCACCGGTTCACCACGGCCATGGGAACCCGGCCCAACGATGTCGAATAACTTCGGCTTCGGAGGCCACAACGGTTCGATCATTATCGGCACCGGTACCGACTGAACATCCGCCGTATTACGCAATAACGAACATCAAGTCGACCTCGCAGGCAACTTCGCCGTTCACTGAAGCAGTTCCTGAACCTCGCCCCGCTCGGCTCGACAGCCGGCCCATCGTGCATTCGAGCAGCAATTCGTCGCCTGGTACGACCTGACGGCGGAACCGAGCCTTATCGATTCCAC
>JAPOIQ010000296.1 GCA_029978815.1 bacterium | reverse complement strand
GGTCGATCCCGGCGGCGCGGGTCAGCCGCTGCTCTCGGAACTCTTCTGGCATCTGATCGAGCGGCTGAGAAAGTGCAAAGTCGTCAACGAGAAGTCCTTCGTCGAAACCTTCTTTCAAGACCTCTCGGCGAGCGAGAAGTTCTGCGTTTCCGCCGAGCAGGATGTCAACACCGCGACCCGCCATGTTGGTTGCGACAGTGATCGATCCGAGTCGACCTGCCTGTGCAACAATTTCAGCTTCACGAGTGTGCTGTTTTGCGTTCAGCACTTCGTGGTCAATCCCGCGGTCCCGCATCATCTTTGAAAGCAATTCGCTTTTTTCAACAGACACCGTGCCGACGAGCACCGGCTGCCCGCTTGCGTGGCGCTCGACGATGTCGTCGATGACTGCACCAAACTTGCCAACCTCGCTCTTGTAAATGAGATCGGCCTGATCGAGACGAGCAACGTCTCGGTTGGTCGGGATCGGCACAACACCAAGTCCGTAGGTATTCATGAGCTCTGCCGCCTCAGTTGAGGCGGTTCCGGTCATGCCCGCAAGCTTGTCGTACATTCTGAAGTAGTTCTGCAGGGTGATCGTCGCGAGGGTCTGGTTTTCCTCTTTGATCTTTACGCCCTCTTTGGCCTCAACCGCCTGGTGGATCCCTTCTGACCAGCGACGACCCTCAAGGATTCGTCCGGTGAATTCGTCGACGATCTTCACCTCGCCGCCCTGAACGATGTAGTCCTTATCGCGCCGGTAGAGCTCTTTTGCCTTCAGCGCAACGGTGAATTGGTGAACGAGGTTCGCCTGCACGTCGTCATAGAGGTTGTCGACCCCGAGAGCATGTTCAACTTTTTCAATACCGGGCTCGAGTGGAACGACAACGCGCTTATCTTCTTCGACTTCATAGTCGACATCCCTCGTGAGAGTTCTCACGATTGACGCAAATCGGAAATACAGCTTGGCGGCGTCGCCCACACGTCCCGAAATGATGAGGGGGGTCCGAGCCTCATCAATGAGAATCGAGTCGACTTCGTCAACGATGCAGAATGAATGACCGCGCTGCACCTTGTCTGAAAGCCGACCAGCCATATTGTCTCTCAGGTAGGCAAAACCAAATTCGTTATTTGTTCCGTAGGTGATGTCGCAGCCATAACTTGCCCGTTTCTCTGCCGGACTCATCTTCACCCCAGGAATCACCAAACCAACTGACAACCCGAGCCAACGGTGGAGCTGACCCATCCATTCGGCGTCGCGACGAGCGAGGTAATCGTTGACGGTGACGAGATGAACGCCGTTTCCAGAAAGGCCGTTCAAATACGCAGGGAGCGTGGAGACAAGCGTCTTGCCCTCACCGGTCTTCATCTCGGCGACCCACCCGAAGTGCAGAGCAGCACCACCCATCAACTGGACGTCATAGTGACGCTGACCGAGCACGCGAGTCGCTGCTTCTCGAGTCACGGCAAAGGCCTCGACGAGGAGATCATCAAGGGTTGCGCCACGGTCAAGTCGCTCACGGAATTCGATTGTCTTGTGTTGCAGGGCCTCATCGGAGAGCGCCCCGATGGTGTCTTCGAGCGCGCCGATATCGGGCACAATGCCCTCAAGAGCTTTGAGTTTCTTTCCCTCTCCAGCACGAAGGACGCGATCAAGAATTCCCATGCGACCTTGAGCCTATCGGCGGGTGTTGTCAGGCTGCCGTCGAATACCGTTCATCGATGAACGCAGAAGCCGCTGCCCTGCGACGAGGGGTCGCAGCAACTGCCGCAATATGGATGTGGGAAACACCCGCCGTCCGAAGCGCACCTGATGCTGCCGCAATAGTTGCACCCGTCGTGATGATGTCATCGATGAGAACAACCCGATCACACCGAGTTTGTCGACCACGGAAACCTGGACCATTCCAGCGCTCAAGGCGGGTTCTCGTCTTCTGCTCACCCGAATCGACACGATCCAGCGTGCGAACGACTGGAAGCCCAAGTTGAGCCCCAACAACACGCGCCATCACCTCGCTTGGGTCGAAACCACGCTCCCGCAAACGCCGCTTGGTTGTGGGAACCCAAGTGACGGCCTCTACATCGCACCCAGGAACAACACCGTCATTGATGAGTTGTCGCGCAATGAGACCACCGAGATAACGCGCCGCTCCACGATGATGTTTGAACTTCATTCCTGAAATCACATCGCGTATGCGTCCGTCAAAGCCAGCAACGACTGTTTGCGCCGCAACCGACGACGAGAACACTCGGTTAGAACGTAACTCTTCGACGATCGTGCACCGGCATGTCCGGCATATTTCAGCCCCAACATGCCCGCAAGCCGCGCAGAAGGGAGGGCACAGAGCGTCGAGCATTCTTGCGCTCAAGCGCCTGATCTGATGGGGCTTAACGTTGAAAACCATCTTGACAGCATGTCGAGAGGGTGTGACAGTGTCGCTCAGTAGCGGTAATGCTCAGGCTTAAACGGACCCGAAGGCTCAATGCCAAGATATTCAGCTTGCTCATCGGTGAGCTTCGTCAAGCGAACCCCAAGCGATTCGAGGTGAAAGGTTGCAACACGCTCGTCGAGGTGCT
>JAPOIQ010000216.1 GCA_029978815.1 bacterium | reverse complement strand
GGGTCGTCGAGGTAGCTGAACTCGGTACCGGATCCGAACCACAGCGTGCCAGGAGTTCCATTCGGCAGCTCATTCATCTCGTCATCCATGACATGAACTTCGCCGAGCACAATTTTTCCAACCGTGCCATGGTGAGACAACCACTGCTCGCTATCACAAGACGCAAATCCGAGACCCTCTGTGGCGCCGTAATACTCGTGGATAATCGGACCCCACCATTCGATCATCTGCTGCTTGACCTTCACCGGGCAAGGAGCTGCAGCGTGCACAGTGAATTCAAGTGAGGAGAGATCAAACTGCAAACGCTGCTCGTCTGGCAGCTTCAACATGCGAGAGAACATGGTCGGAACGAGCTGTGAGTGGGTCACGCTGTGGGTTTCGATAAGGCGTAAATATTCGACAGGGTCAAACTTCTCCATGATGATGACAGTGCCGCCAGCCCGAAGCGTCAGTGCAACAGCGGCCTGAGGCGCTGAGTGATATAGCGGGGCAGGGGAGAGGTACATCATTCCCTCTCGGTATTGCCACAGGTTCAATAAGAAGTGATAGAGAGGCAGCATCTCCGCCGGTGGCTGATCTGGCAGCGGTCGGAGAATTCCTTTTGGTCGACCAGTTGTTCCCGATGAATACAGCATCGGAGTGCCAAGTGATTCGTCAGCGATTGGTGTCGTTGGCATCGAAGCGGTTGCCTCGGCATAGTCAACGACTCGAGGGTCGGAAATATCGCTTGGCACACCGCCGCACACAAAGACTTTGCGAACATTTGGCGCACCATCGAGCGCTTCAAGAGCGGTATGCGCCTTAGCGGTTGATGTCACCAGCACTTCAGAACGCGAGTTCGAGAGAATGTAGGAAAGTTCCTCGGGGGTGAGAAACGAATTCACACAGGTGTAGTACGCGCCAGAACGCTCTCCTGCGGCACACGACTCCATGTACCACTCATTGTTTTCCATGAAAATGGAGTAGTGGTCGAGGCGTTGCAAGCCCTCTGAGCGCAGTACATGAGCTAGCTGATTTGCTCGACCCTCAAACTCGCTATACGTGACGGTCTTTCCCGTTGACGCCATGATGAAAGCGGCACGGTCTGGATGGTCGATTGCGAACTGGTTGAGATACATCGCTTCCTCCGATTGGTTGCCTACGAGACTAGACAACTCGCCCGAGGGTGTTTTATTTGGAGTAACCGGTCAAGCGGTTTTGCTCCATCCGGCAGCAGGGTCAGCTGGTTCGCTAGGTTCAGCACATGGACATCGCAGTATTCGGATTTGACCCAACCGTAGAAGCGCTTGAGAACAGCCTTCGAGAAGCAGCTGAACAGGGCTTCCCGAGTTTCTGGATGCCGCAGATTTTCGGCATGGATGCACTCACTGCGATCGCAGTAGCGGCAAAGAACGTTCCAAACATCAAAGTGGGAACGTCGGTGATTCCGACCTATCCGCGTCACCCGATGGTGCTCGCCCAGCAAGCACTCACGACCCAGTCGGTTATTGGTGGGCGACTTCAACTTGGCATCGGTCTTTCGCATCAGCCAGTAGTTGAAGGCATGTGGGGAATCTCATTCGACAAACCAGTCCGCCACATGTCGGACTATCTGTCAATCCTCACTCCGCTGTTGCAAGACCGCAGGGTCTCATTCTCTGGTGAGTCGCTCACTGGTCGCGGGGAAATCACCCCACCACCAGCCGATGCCCCACCAGTGCTCGTCGCTGCGCTCGGGCCGCAAATGCTGCGGCTCGCCGGACGTGTCGCCGATGGAACAATCACCTGGATGACGGGCCCAGAGACAATTCGTTCGCTCACCGCACCCACCATCAACACGGCAGCGCAAGAGGCTGGTCGCCCGGCTCCTCAGGTTCTGATGGGGCTTCCTGTGTGTGTCACGGACGATGTCGATGCAGCGCGAGAGCGCGCAGATCGTGATTACGCGATCTACGGCCAGTTGCCGTCGTATCGCGCGATGCTTGATCGTGAAGGTGCCGCTACCCCAGCAGATGTTGCAATCATTGGGGACGCTTCAGAAGTGGCCGGTCGCATTACGGCGCTCGCCGATTGCGGTGTCACCACCTTCGCTGCGTCAGCGTTCGGCAACCCAGACGAGCTCGCCGCAACGCGTGAAGTGATGATCAGCCTGCTCTGATCACGTCTCAATCTGGGTATTGCGCATCGAATTCACCAACACCTCGCGATCGACGGTGATGAAAATAGCGTTCGCTTCAGCGACAAGTTGACCGGTTTCAACGACCGTCAACTCGCCAGTCATGATGACTTTCCGGCCGCTCTGCTCACCGGCACGAACTCGACAGGCGAGACGGGTGTCGAGCGGGGTGCCGGCCCGATACGTAACGGTGAGTTGGCCAGTAAATGCGGTGATGTCCACAACGCCTTGCACGAATCCAAAGATGTCATCGAAGAGTGCAGAAACAACCCCACCATGTGACCGTCCTGGAGCACCCTCGTGTGCTGCTCTCAGCGTCACGTACGCAACGATGTCATCACCTTCCCGATGGATTTCGGTATCGAGCCCCCAAGGTGAGGCATTTCCTGATATCGGACGATCTGGGTACGTTTCGCCAATGGGGCCCTGTTCGTAGTTGTAACGCCGGTGATCACCAAAGGTTGAAGGATCGCGCCGACGGATTTCGCCCGAATCGAAACTCGCTGTCAACTCTTCGAGGGACTGTGCTGCCTCGTTCAGAAGTGCTGCATCAGAATGGTGCCCAGCAAACGAATGCCCAAGGTCGCGAAGGGCCTTTCCGAAGCGGGCCCGGCCGGCAAGAACGTCGTCGGAATCGATGGGGGTCACAACGAGAGAATGTCAGGTTCGGGTGGTGAGATCACAATTCAGAGCGTGTGTTGTCAGCACTCAAGCGGATTCGAGCGCTTGGCTCAACGTGTTCCACGCAAGCACCGCACACTTAATGCGAACAGGGAACTTCACTACACCTTGCAACGCTTCGAGATCTCCAAGAGCAGGAGGTTCGACCGCCTCGTCGTGATGGTGATCTTCGATCGACATCATGTGTTTGAAGTGGTGAATGAGCGCCTCAGCCTCAGCCACCGATTTGCCGAGCACAGCTTGAGTCATCATTGAGGCTGAGCTTTGCGAGATCGAGCAGCCTTGACCATTCGTTTTGATGTCAGCAACCACACCATCTTTGACAAGAACGAAGAGTGTGATTTCGTCGCCGCAGAGCGGGTTGTGGCCGTCAGCGGCAACCGCAGGCGGTGTCTCGAGCTCTCCTCGATTGCGAGGATTTCGGTAGTGGTCGAGAATGATTTCTCGGTAGAGATCTTCAAGTCCAGGCATGGTTCTTCAGGTCCTCGTTCACAATCCAAAAATATCGTCGGCACTCGTGAGGGCATCAGCGAGGATATCGACATCATTCGTGTCGTTATAGAGATAGAGGCTGGCGCGGACGGTTGCATGGGCACCGATGAGGCGCATGAGAGGTTTCGCGCAATGGTGGCCGGCACGAACGCACACGTTTCGCTCATCGAGAATTTGGCTGACGTCGTGTGGGT
>JAPOIQ010000218.1 GCA_029978815.1 bacterium | reverse complement strand
CACCACCACCGAGTGGGTGGTCGACAGGGTTCATTGCAACACCGCGGGTCTGAGGACGAACACCCTTCCAGCGATTACGGCCGGCCTTACCGATCTTCACCAGTTCGTGCTCTGAGTTACCGACTTCGCCGACGGTTGCACGGCAGTCGATGAGCACACGGCGCATCTCGGTTGATGGCATACGAAGTGTGGCGAAGTCGCCATCTTTCGCAACGAGTTGCACGGCGATACCAGCCGAGCGTCCAATCTTGCCACCCTGTCCGGGGCGAAGCTCAACGTTGTGAACGACGGTACCGACCGGGATGTATCGCAATGGCATTGCGTTACCGGGACGAATGTCGGCTCCTTGGCCGCTCATCACGGTGTCGCCAACGGACAATCCCTTCGGGGCCAAGATGTATGCCTTTTCACCATCGGTGTAGTGAATGAGGGCGATACGGCACGTGCGGTTTGGATCGTATTCAATCGCAGCAACGCGGCCTGCGACGCCGTCTTTCACGCGACGGAAATCGACAACGCGGTAACGGCGCTTGTGGCCACCGCCGCGATGGCGTGATGTCTTGCGTCCGTAGTTGTTACGACCACCGGTCTTGCTTGATGGTGCAAGCAAGGTGCGCTCTGGCGAGCTCTTGGTGATCTCAGAAAAGTCCGAGGACGTCTGGAAACGGCGTCCTGGGCTCGTTGGGCGGCGGGAACGAATAGCCATGATGACCTCAGTTCTCAAACAACGGGATTTCGCCCGAAGCCAGGGTGACGATGGCACGCTTGCTGTCGGGCTTTGAGCCTCGACGATTCGAATTGCGCACTCGGGTGGACTTGCCCTTCCGGTTGATGGTGTTGACCTTCAGCACTTCAACACCCCAGATTGATTCAACGGCATCGCGAATCTCTGGCTTGCTGGCGCTACTTGACACCTTGAAGGTGTACACACCGGATTCCATTGCGGCGTAGCTCTTCTCAGAGACGACCGGGGCGATGATGATGTCGCGTGGATCTTTCATCACTCACCAACACTTTCGCTTGATGCTGCGGATGAAGGCAGCGTGGCTGACGTGAACACGATGTGGTCGTTGCACATCACGTCGTAGGCGTTGAGTTCTTGCACTGCGATGAGTTGCACTTCTGGAATGTTCCGGAAGCTCTTCGCCGCGTTCTCATCACCTGAGCCAAGAACGATTAACACACGTCCCTCAACACCGAGCGCTGCAAGTGCTTTTGCACCCTCTTTTGTGCTCGGCTGAGCGAAGGACCAAGAGTCGACGACGATGACGCGACCCTCATTTGCCCGGTCAGACAGGGCGGACCGGAGGGCGAGGCGCACCATCTTCTTCGGGGTGCGCTGGTTGTATTTGCGCGGCTTGGGTCCGAGAGCGATGCCGCCACCACTGAAATGTGGAGCACGAATCGAACCCTGGCGGGCATTACCGGTGCCCTTCTGGCGATACGGCTTTGCTCCACCACCACGGACTTCGCTACGAGTCTTCGTGCTCTGAGTACCTGAGCGACGAGCAGCGAGTTGGGCGGTCACGACTTGGTGCATCACAGGAACATTCGGCTGCACACCGAAAACAGAATCGTCGAGTTCGACCGATCCGGCTTCTTTTCCTGCAGCGTTCTTCATTTTCAGGGTTGCCATCTCACGATCCCTTCACTGCGGACTTGACGGCATTGCGAACCTCGACGAGCCCACCATTTGGGCCGGGAACTGATCCCTTGACGAGCATGACTTGACGCTCGACATCGGCTTCGACAACTTCAAGGTTTTGGGTGGTGACCTGCTCGTGACCCATGTGGCCAGCCATCTTGATGCCCTTGATGACTCGTCCCGGGAACGAACCTGCGCCAACCGAACCAGGTGCACGGTGCTTCTTGTGGTTACCGTGGCTGGCTTGCTGACCCTTGAAGTTGTGACGCTTCATGGTTCCGGCAAAGCCCTTTCCTCGGCTTGTACCTGTGACGTCAATGCGGTCGCCAACGGCGAACTGATCAACGGTAATTTCCTGTCCAACCTCGAATCCGTCGACTGAGTCGAGACGGATTTCAACGAGACGACGACCGGGCTGCACTCCAGCCTTCGCATAGTGGCCGGCATCTGGTTGGTTGAGTTTGCGGGCATCGCGGTGCCCATAGGTGACCTGCAATGCCGTGTAGCCATCGCGTTCTGTGGTCTTAATCTGGACCACGCGCATCGGCTCTACACGGAGCACGGTCACGGCGAGCATCCGGTCATCAACCCATTTTTGGGTCATGCCGACTTTCTCGCCGACGATCGCTGTTTGTGCCATAACGGCTTCCTTTGGTTGATCGAGCCCTAACGGGCTATCCACTCGATTACGTTCCGGTTGAGTTCACGTGGGCCTCCCGGAGCGGCTTCACGCAAGTGCTCCGCCAACCGAAGTTGCGGAGCACAGGTTTAGAGGTCGCCGTGAGGTCCCCGTTTCCGGGCTCACACGGACATCATTTGTCTGTTGCACCCAACTGTCGCTGGGCACAAGTTCGAAACGCTATCGGCTATTGCGCCAGTTCCAACCTTTAGGTAGGGGCTGTGAGGGTTATGAGACGGGCCGTGACATAAGTTCAGCGACGACATCGAGTCGCTCGTCACCGCGTTGCACCGTAATTATTGTTACATCGCCTGGTTCTAAGTCACGGATTGCTGCGATGAGACCTGCCGCACCCTCGACGGTCGCACCATCGACTGCAACGACGACGTCACCGGCTTTGAGGCCTGCTGCCTCGGCTGGCGTGCCGACATTTACATCCCGAATGACCGCTCCAACACCGCCATCGGTGCGTTCGTCGAGGGCCACGCCAAGAAATCCTTCTTCTCGCTGCTCCCCACGTGATTGTTTCCGCAGTTGTTCGAAAATCGGCAATGCTTCATCGACCGAGATCGAGAAGCCGATATTTGAGGCCGCCATTGTTGTCGAGCCTCTCGCGACTGCAGTGTTGATGCCAACGACCTCTCCGGCTGCATTCACGAGAGGACCACCAGAATTTCCCGATGAAATCGCCGCATCCGTCTGCAACAACCCGTCAAGTGCTCCCATCTCTGTCACCAATGTTCGGTTGAGTGCAGAAACGATCCCAAGGGTTACGGTCGGCGCGCCATCGAGATCAAGGGCAAAACCAATTGCGACAACCTCGTCTCCCAGCCGAACTGAGCCTGGGCGAGCAAACGTCGCTGCTGGAAAGCCTTCTCCTTCGATGTCGAGAAGAGCAAGGTCATTGCCGACATCAATCGCGAGCAATGTGGCGGGTCGTGGCTCGGTTTCACCTGCGAGTCGAACCCGTAAGGCATTTGCGCCTTCAACAACGTGCGCGTTCGTCACAATCTCGCCGTCAGAGGTCGCGATGATGCCAGTTCCGACTGAACCGCTCTGTCCAAATCCTGTTTGCAGTTCGGCCATTACCGTGACCGTGCTCGGACCAACCAGAGCGGCAACAGCGGCTACATCGATCCGGTCGAATTGTCCTGTCCGCTCCGGGCCGATGTTGAATGCAAATT
>JAPOIQ010000269.1 GCA_029978815.1 bacterium | reverse complement strand
GGCGACACCGGTAACGCTGGAACCCCTCACCTCCACTTCGAGATTCATCCAAATGGTGGTGCAGCAATCAATCCATATCCAATCGTGAAGGCAATCGATGGTTGCGCAGTGACGGACCCCGTTGCCGTCACCGCAAACAACTGATCCAAACGCCCTCTGGCGATCAACGACGTCTAGCCTGACGGTGTGTCTGCGGTCGTCGATTATCAACTCACTTCGGGCCATGCTGACTGGCCTCGGCTTCGAGACTCGGCTCAGTGGGCTGAAGCGAACGGATTTGGTGCGATATGGGTTGTGGATCACATTGCAGGCCGGTCAATGGGCGGTGATCAGGCCTACGAATCGTTCACCTGGCTTGGAGCAATGGCAGCATCAACCGAGCGCATAGAGCTGGGGTCCCTGGTCACAAATGTGTGGAACCGAAGCGTCGGTACCGCCATCGTGGCTGCGGCGACCGTGGCGGAGATTTCACAACGCCGATTTTGGTTTGGGATAGGCGCGGGAACTTCGCCCAGCAGTTCGTTCGCGTGGGAACAGAACGCGGTTGGTGCGGAAATCGAACCAAGCATGGCGCGACGCCAAGAGCGAGTTGAACACCTTCTTGAACTCAGCGAAAAAATGTGGAGAACCGCACCAGAAGAGTTCCCAACGTTTCTCAAGCCTCAGCACATTCCGTGGAGGGGGGTTGGGGTCAACAGCATCCGCCTATCGGCGATCGCTGCCACACAAGCCGATGGCATCAATGTCGCATGGAATCACCCGCGACGTGATGAGTTCCTTGCATCCTGCCGAGAAGCAAAACCACGCCCAGACTTTCAATGGACAACATTTCTTCCCTACGACACTGCCCTGCTTGACCCTGAACACCCAACGCGAGTTGAAATGGATGAGCGAGGAATCAACAGAGTCATCCTTCTCGAATCTGGAGTACCTCATGTCGCATAAGGTTCGGGCTACAGTCTGAGGACAGAAACACAACATATTCGCCATAACGTCGTATCGGGAGAGTGGACGTCGCAGGACATCGCGGGAATCCACGCCGAAGGAGCAACCTCCCCGGAATCTCTCAGGCAACAGGACCGATACGGAAGGCGGCGCTGGAAAGTAGCCGTAAGGCTCGCCCAAGGGGAAAACCGCGAATGCGGTGAAACTCTCAGGTACCGATGACAGCGGGGGCTCAACCTACGAGAGGGGTTCCCATGTCTGAACTGAGAGCAGCAAGGCCAGATCGTTTTGAATCGCGGCATATTGGCCCTCGGGGCGCTGATATTGAGGTGATGTTGGAGCGTGTAGGTGCAGCCTCTTTGGACAGCCTGATCGACGAGATCGTCCCAACGGCAATCAGGCAACATGGCCCTCTTGACCTCCCTCCAGCCATCAGCGAAACCGAAGCGCTTTCTGAGATTCGTCGCATCGCCGACCAGAACATCCAGATGACTTCGCTCATCGGCATGGGTTACACCGGAACCCTGATGCCTCCGGTGATTCGTCGAAATGTGCTCGAGAATCCTGCGTGGTACACGGCGTATACGCCGTACCAGCCAGAAATCAGCCAAGGTCGACTTGAAGCGCTCCTCAACTACCAGACCATGGTGAGCGAACTCACGGGACTACCAGTTGCAAATGCCTCGCTGCTTGATGAAGCGACAGCTGCTGCAGAGGCAATGACAGTGTGCCGAAGAGCAACGAAAAGCGGTGACACGTTTTTCGTGCATCACGACGTTCATCCCCAGATTCTGTCCGTATTGCAAACAAGGGCAGAACCAGTCGGCGTGAATCTTGTTGTTGGAGACGACAGCGTGCTTGCTGAAACCGATGGCGTGTTCGGCGCTCTCTTTTCCTTCCCGTCATCGACCGGGAACGTCCGAGATCTCAGCGCTCTCGCAGATGTCGTTCATGGCCGGGGCGCACTCTTTGTGATGTCAATTGATCCACTTGCGGCAGTGGTGCTCCGCTCCGCAGGGTCGATGGGAGCCGATATTGCAATCGGTTCCGCGCAACGATTTGGTGTTCCGATGGGGGGTGGCGGCCCGCATGCGGCGTTCATGGCGGTAACGGAGAACCTTGCACGATCGATTCCTGGTCGAGTGGTTGGCGTAAGCGTTGATGATGCCGGTCGCCCGGCGCTGCGGCTCGCCTTGCAGACGCGAGAGCAGCACATTCGACGTGAACGGGCAACATCGAATATCTGCACGGCGCAGGTACTCCTCGCAAATATCGCCGGGTTATACGCATGTTGGCACGGTCCGGATGGTCTTCGAGAGATAGCCCAACATGTTGCACAGCACGCTGCTCGGGTATCACAGGCCCTGAACCAAGCGGGCTTCTCGACTCGACACGAGCAGATTTTCGACACTGTTTGTGTGGAGAACGTCAACGCAGATGAGCAAATACTGGCGGCCCGGGCTGCCGGTATCAATCTTCGGAAAGTTGACGAGACGACGGTGGCGATGACCTTCGATGAAACAACCGATAACGCCGTTCTTGAGCGACTTCTTGACAGTTTCGGAATCGGCCACGAGGCTCTTCCTCCCGCCACAGAACCTCGTTTCGAGCCATCATGTGCTCGAAGTGGTGTCTTAATGCCTCAAGAGGTATTCCACCGCTATCACAGCGAGCACGAGATGCTGCGCTATCTGCGCCGCTTAAGCGATAAAGACCTCGCCCTCGATCGGACGATTATTCCGTTGGGCTCATGCACAATGAAACTCAACGCCACAACCGAGATGGAGCCGATTTCCTGGGCCGAGTTCGGGAATATTCATCCATTTGCGCCTGACGAGCAACTCGCGGGATATCGACAGGTCGTAACCGACCTCGAGCAGATGCTTGCAGAGATT
>JAPOIQ010000319.1 GCA_029978815.1 bacterium | reverse complement strand
CTACCGTCTCTGTTGAGGCCGGCTCAACGTTTGGTTGGCATGAGTGGAGTGATGTTCAGGTAGGTATCGATCGATTTGGAGCGAGCGCCCCTGGGGATGTTGCACTCGATCGTCTAGGAATCAATGTTGATGCAGTCGTTGCTGCAGCCAACGATGTGTTGGGGGTGGCCGGCTGATGGCCGATCTCACAGCACTCTTCAATGAGCAGGGTCAGAGCATCTGGCTCGACAACCTCAGCCGCGCCCATCTCAACGATGGGTCACTGACTCAGCGCATTGCGCAGGGTGTTCGGGGGCTCACATCGAACCCGACGATTTTTGCCAAGGCGATTCAAGGCTCAGATGATTACGACGAGCAATTCGATCAACTCATGAGTTCAGGTAGCTCCCCCATCGATGCCTACTGGCACATGGTCATCGACGATATTCAGGCCGCGTGTGATGCGTTCGCTCCGCTCTATCAATCATCTGACGCTGTCGACGGTTATGTCTCGGTTGAAGTAGCACCTGACCTTTCGCGCAATACCAGCGGCACGCTGGCTGCGGCACGAGACCTCCATAACCGTGTTGACCGAGCGAATGTGATGATCAAGATTCCGGCAACGGTCGAGGGGCTTCCTGCAATTCAGTCAATGATTGCCGAGGGGCGGAGTGTGAATGTCACACTCATTTTCAGTCCTGAGCGCCACCAAGAGGTCATGGAGGCGTATATCGCTGGGCTCGAACAGCTTGCTAGCGACCCTGCTGCCGATCTGTCTCGGGTGGCAAGTGTCGCAAGTTTCTTCATCAGTCGTGTTGACACCGAAGTCGACAAACGCCTCGGTGAGGTCAACGCAGAACTTCTCGGGACGGCGGCGATCGCTCAGGGTCGGCTTGCCTATCAGAACTTCTTAGACGCGTTTTCTGGTCCTCGTTGGGATGCCCTTGCGGCGCGTGGCGCCAGAGTGCAACGGCCGCTGTGGGCATCGACGGGCACGAAGAACCCCACGTATTCCGATGTGCTGTACGTCGATGAGCTCATTGGGCCAGACACCGTGAATACCGTGCCTGAGGCAACGCTCGATGCGTACCTCGACCACGGTTCTACTGCTCGGACACTCGACACCGATAACCCGGATACAGCGCACATTCTTCAAGCTCTCGCAGAGGCTGGAATTGACCTCGGTAATGTTGGCGAGCAACTTGAGGAAGAAGGACTTTCATCATTTGAGGCAAGCTTTGACGAGGTGATCGCTGCCCTTGTCGACAAAGCCAACTAGTCGCCACGAGGATCCCGCCAACCGATCAGTCGCCAGCGAGACCCTCGAGCACATATGCAGCCTTCTCGACCGACCGCCGTGCCGATGTCAGACGCTTGTCCGCGACCGGCCGCTCAGATCCGGATTCTGCAGCCTCTCGCAGCACCGATAACGCGAGGTCGTCAAGTTGCTCACCAATATCTCGGAGCCGTTCTGCGATTGTTGCCGCTTGAGCGCGATCTGCAGTTGACATTCCATCGTCATTCGACATGAGACAACCTTATTGATTCAGCCCCATGTCCACGGCGACGCCGTTTCCGGTGACACCCAGTAGTTGAGTCGTCGTGCGGCCTCTTCATCTCTGGGTTTCATTGCCGAGGTTCCGATGAGCCGCAACACGGTGGCTGCAAGATTCCGCATTTGCACAACTTGATCGAGGTCATGAGAACTCCACTCAACTTCCCCATAACCGGCCGCGAATGCAAGGTATGCCTCGCCGCTTCCCTGCCACGGAGATGACGACCATGCCCGAAGCGGTACGTGGTCCCACAGTGATGAACCGATGGAGAGAAGATCCCAATCGATAAGTACTGGTCCGTCATCACTCATGATCACGTTTCCGGGGTGAACATCGCCATGGTTGACGACGTGTGGCGACTTCATTGCGCAGTCAGCCCAACCCGCTCCCTCTTCCGCTGCCGCTCTCAAGACCTCGAGTTCCTCAGCCGCGACCGTTTCTGCCGCTCCAAGACGGGAGATCATGTCAGTAAAGTTCCACCATGGGAGGTTCCCCGGTTGAGCAATCGGATATTCCTCAGGGATCTCGTCAACTCTGAGCGTGGTGTGCAGACGTTTCACCATCGCTCCGACCGCAGTCCAATCAATATCGCGACCGGTCGCTGTGATGTTCTCGTAGGCGATTGCTCAAAGTTCATCATCAACCTCAAACGTTGAAACCACTTTCGGCACGAGGATGTCGTGGCGCCGAAGCACTTCTGCGAGTTGAGCCGCTGCTTGAGGAGACGCGCCAAAGTGACCAACTCGAATGACGACATCACCTGACGTGAATGTCGAACACATCGACTCTCGAATCAGTTCGAGAGGTCCT
>JAPOIQ010000090.1 GCA_029978815.1 bacterium | reverse complement strand
GTTGCAGTAGTGAGCTCATTCCCGATGTCCGAAACACGAGTTGATATCGGCAAACCTGCCCAACGATTCAATGACACGGGGCGCTGGGTCGAGGCTGTCCTCGATGTGCCAAACCTCGGTAAACCACTCGTTGTGATTTCGGCATACGTCCATACAGGCGACGCGGATGACGAAAACCGTATGGAGGAAAAACTGTCATTCTTCGCCGCAATGACAAGGCGGATGGAGAAAATCCGCTCATCAGGAGCGCATGTTCTGCTCACAGGTGACTTCAATGTCGGCCATACCGAACTCGATATCAAGAACTGGAAGGGAAACCGGAATAAGGCCGGGTTCTTAGAGATAGAACGCGCATGGTTCGACCAATGGTTTCACGATCTCGGCTGGGTTGATATTGCGCGGAACCTTGCGGGGCCGGTCGAAGGTCCTTACACATGGTGGAGTTTCCGGGGGCAAGCATTCGACAAAGACGTTGGTTGGCGGATTGACTACCAAATCGCTTCACCCGAACTTGCCGCATTGGCATCCGCATCAACAGTCGACCGGGCGCCGAGCTACGGCGAGCGTTGGAGCGACCATGCACCGCTTATTGTGACGTTCGAGTTCTAATCAGATTCGTTCGAGGTCTGCACCGTCAAATAACGGCGAAATTTCAAATTGTGTGCTGTCGTTCTCCATCTCGGCATCTGTTGGAAGATCTCCAACCCTTGCCCGCGAAGCAGCATCGAGCACCATCGGTAGCACCCCTGCGTCACTTGTCGAGTTCAAGAAGACATGCTCTCGACCCAAGACAAACCGCACTGCCCGCTCAATTGCATCAGCATCACGCAGTGGTTCGTACCAGGAGAATCGTGGGCCCTCGTATCCCGGCTCCCATCGAGATTTCGCAACCGACTTGATGGTCTGGATAGCGATGCCATCCGCGATGCAGCGTGACACCAACGCATCGATATCAGCAGCGAATGCAGCGCTCTTCATGAGCGAGTAGTTCAGCGGGAACAACACCGAGTCAAACTCAAATTCATCAAGACTCCGTAAATGCATTGCAGGAATGCGCAGCCCGTGGCCCGTCACACCGATAAACCGCACGAGGCCCTCATCTCGCGCTGCCGCCAATGCCTCCACCGCACCGCCGGAAGAAAATGCTTCACTCCATTCATCCTCTTCGACCAGGTTGTGTAACTGAATGAGGTCGACTTGATCGACCCCGAGTCGGTCCAGCGAATCCTCGAGCCCGGCTCGAGCTGCAACCCCGCTTCGCTCGCGAGTCTTCGTTGCGAGAAAAACCTCATGTCGGTGCTCCGCAAGCCAAGGATTCATTACGACTTCCGCATGACCATAGGAATGAGCCGTGTCGAGGTGGTTCACACCAGCAGCAACAGCCAGGTCAAGAGTTTCGGCGGCGCGTTCCTCCGACATCGCCCCAAGAGCAGCACCTCCAAAGATGACTCGCGATGACATGTGTCCGGTATTGCCAAATGGGGCGGTTTGAATCATGGAGTCGACCCTAATACGACTCTGAGTTCACACTCTGGGCGCACCAACGAATTGCCTCTGGTAGCACCTCAGAGAGCCGCGTTGATGCCGTGGTCAAGTTGGCAAGAAATTGGTCTGCCGTGGGTGTTGGGTGGTCGACAAGATCGGTAATGGCCTTGATTGCAGCGAACGGTGTGCCACTCAGCGAGCACACCCATGCCACCGCAGCCGCCTCCATCTCTTTGACTTCGCCATGAAGAGAAAGAATCCACTCGCGATCAGTTTCGCTTTCGTCTAGAGAATTGCTTGTTGTCACGATTCCGGTGCGCGCACCAAGAGCGTTGGCTAGTTCTTCACTTCGAGCCCACACCGGGTGACTACCAATCCCGTATTCGCGAAAATGTTCGATCCCTATTCGGCGGTCGTGTCGAACAACATGGGGCCACGCAACAAATACGTCACCGATTTGGCCGCCAGAGCGGGTCCACCCGCCGGCAGTGCCGGCCGAAATCACGACATCTGGCCTCCATCGCTCAACGACTTGCATCGTCGTGAGAACTGCCGGTTCAGTACCAACCAGATCAACGTTGTGAACGTGGTCAACACCGTTCACTGCGATCACAACGGTGTCCTCCCCCAATCGCGCAACATACATCTGCGTTGGCCATCCTTCAGTTGCCGACTCTGCTGTAGCGCCTAATTCCGCGATCAGCGGAGCCGCCTCAGCTCTCATCGCGATGACAACCGCAATCGTTGCCATGGCGTTAGTGAGAACCCTGCCGTAGTGCAATCACCGCAACACCAATCTCCGACCGTTGCATCACTGCGCGAGCAGTGTTCCCCAAGAACGCAACGCCACCAACCTCTTGAGATTCTGCACCCAGCAGAACAAGATCACAGAAATGTTGATCTGCCGCTTCAAGAATTGCTTCGACTCGCGAATGGTGGTTCGAAAAGATTCGATCGCATCGAACCCCGGCCTCTCGCGCAAACGACTCTGTCTCATCAAGTAACTGCACACCAACCGGATCGGCATATGAACCAATTGCCCGCTCATGGGTTCTAAACGTCGTTCGAATGAACCGTTGAACAGTGCTTGGCGCTTCGTTCGGATTCACATGCAGCAATTTGACCACCGCACCTGTCGAGGAAGCGAAAGCAATCGCCAACTCAGCGGCCGCTCGAGATGGCCGTGTTGCGGAGACGGGGAGAAGTATCCGCCGGAATGGCATCACAATCGACTCAGAGGTGATCTCATCACGGCCCGGCCGAATCAACAGCACTGGTAGATCTTGCTGATGTAACACCGCTGACGTCACCGGCCCTGCGGCTGGCCAATTCACATCAGGAGAGACACTGTCGATAACAAGATCGAACCCAAGTTTGAGTTGGCTTTCGAGTGCTTCATCGGGTTCGGCGCCATCTACCACTACTTCGACCCGACGATCACCAAGTAGGTCGACACATGGATTTGTTTTTGCGGTGTCATCATTCTCTGACAAGTTGAGCAAAGTGACCGTGGCCTCGTCAGGAAAAGTGTTCCCGATGAACGCTGCGACTGCACGACAGCGGGTTTCACTGGTCATTGGCCACAGGAGATGACCTGGCCGAACGACAAGGTTTCCGGCAAGTTGCTCTTCTCGTTTGAGACGGGCCTGCTCCTCTTCTGTGCCCGACCAGCCCGCAACCAGCCAACGGAGAGCGGGGGGAGCGACCACGGACGTGGCGATTGCCATCACCACGATGACGACATATGAGGCAGGGTTAAAGACACCAAGATCAAGTCCAACGGCGGCGATGATGATTCCCAGTGCCCCTCGAGCATTGAGGGCCATACCGAGTGTGAATCCCTCGCGATTTGAGAGTCCGGCAACCCTCGCTCCCGCCCATGAACCGATGAACTTCGACGCTGTGGCCGCAGCGAACAGCACGACCGACCAGATAATGACCGAACCATCTGCGAGCAACGACAGGTCAATTCGTAAGCCTGCTGTCGCAAAAAAGATTGGAGCGAGAATCGACGACGTCAAGGTTTCAATCTGTTCCTCCACACGGTGATGGGTATAGCGGCTCCTTCCCAGAAGTAACCCGCCGATGAAGGCACCGAGTACCGCTTCTACCCCAAGTGCCTGAGTTACGGCGCCGAGACCGACTGCCATCGCGATGCACATCGTCACCCAACCACCAATGCCAACTTCGCGCCGACGGAGGGTTCGAAGAACTGCGTCGACGATTCGCTGACCAAGTGCTGCCGCAACAGCAAGAAACACAAATAGGCCAAAAAGTGTCTGCAAGAACTCGGTCAGCACGAACCGGCCGGTCGAAACCAAACCCGCAATAAGACCGAGCACGACCCAGCCGACAACATCATTCGCCATTCCGGCGGCGATTGTGAGCTGTCCGAAGTTCCGTCGAAGCAGTTTGAGTTCAGACAAAATGACGGCGATCACCGGCAATGACGAAATTGCCAATCCTGTTGCGAGGAACAAACTGAACAGCACGCGATCCTCGCCAGAGAAGAGAAACTTCTCGGGAATCACCGCCCCTACTGCCCCGCCAAATACAAATGGCAACACCAACGACCCAAGGCTGACGAACACCGCAGCTTTTCCTAAACGCCCAATGAGCGCAAGGTCAGTCTCGAAGCCTGTGGCAACGAGAAGAAGCATCACGCCAAGCCAGCCAATCGCGAACAACATTCCGCTCTGCACGGCATCATCGGGGAACAACCAGTCGAACGCGGATGGCGAAAGACGTCCAAAGATTGACGGTCCGAGCAGTACCCCCGCCAACAACTCTCCAACTACACTCGGTTGCCCAATGCGGCGACACGCTTGGCCGAGCAGACGCGCCACCGTGAGAAGGAGTGCGAGTTGCACCAAGAACACAAGCACTTGATGCTCGGAAGGCGGGATGAAGTTCATGACTTCATGGAGAACTTAGTTGGTCTCGACCTGCGGTCTTGGCGACATTTCACGCACGAGAGTTCTCATCGGTTGGCAAGTCGATAGCCGTCGAGAGCTTTCAATCTCTGCTCGCTGTTCATCTACTTGGTTGAAATGAATAACCTCGAGATATGTGGATTCGCCTTCGACAAATTGCCGTCGCCTGCAGTGACCTCAACGTGGTGTCACGAGACCTTGCTGGTGTGCTTGGCCTCGAGGCGTGCTTCACGGACCCCGGGGTCGCACAGTTCGGGCTGAAGAACAGTTTGTGGCCGGTCGGCACCCAGTTTCTTGAGTGTGTGACCCCGATCGCATCAGATCCCGACTCGACTGCAGCAGGCCGTTACATCTCTCGCCGCGGTGGAGACACGGGCTACATGGTGATCTGCGAAGTGGACGACGTCGCCGCGCGACGGGAGATCGTTGACGAGTTGGGAGTCCGGGTGGCATTTGAACTCAATTACCCCGACGAAGGACACGTCGGGATGCAACTCCATCCGGCCGACACCGGTGGTTCATTTCTCGAGATGGATCAGATGACCATGAAAGGCGGCGGAGAGGTTGGCGGGCCGTGGTGGCCCGCTGGCAAAAACTGGAAGCCATATGTTCGCACTGAGCGCGTCAGCGCGATCACGGCTGCCACGATCTCTTCACCTGACCCGTCAACTCTTGCAACGCGCTGGGCCGAGATTACTCAGGTTCCATTTGACCTCGACGACGAAAACCGACCCATTCTTGATTTCGAAAATGCTCGTATTCGCTTCGTTCAAGAAACCGACGGCCGTGGTGAGCGCCTGAGTGGAATCGATGTGCGGTGCAACGACATCGATGCGGTGCTCGGCGCGGCCACCACGTTGGGGCTGCGGACTAGCGGGAACACGGTCACCCTCGCTGGGCTCGATGTGACGTGCGTTGAGTGACGCCGGGCGACCTCGCAGAGATCTTTTGAGCTATTAGCAGAGCTCGCCGGTGAGCGACACACCGCCTTCGCAAGTGTGGTACGAAATACCGCTTCGTCGTCCATCTTCATGCACCCAGGCGACGCCAACAGTGCGGCCACCACAGGTATCTGAGAACCAATCGATGGAGTAGGTGCCGTCACCGTTGTCGTAGCCCTGATTGTTGAATTGCTCGGGGGTGCAGTACCCATCTGAGCCCGAAAGCGAAAGTTTAAAACGTTCAAATCCCGCTGGTCGACCTCGGACAACGACGGCATACTCTCCGCTGCCACCGCCCACTCTGATGCCAAGGATTTCGATGAGTTCGAGTTCATCGGCCATTTCTTCACCTGAGGCTTCGGTGGTCGAAGTTGTTGGTGGCGCAG
>JAPOIQ010000083.1 GCA_029978815.1 bacterium | reverse complement strand
CGTCACGGAGTAGACGACGAAAAGATCGCGGCCATGCACGAATACACAACCAGCGATCTCTTTGATGAATCCGAGCGTGTTGCCATCGAGTTCGCTATGGCGGCAGCTTCGGTACCGAATGGGGTCACTGACGAACTTTTCGCCCGCCTGTCTGAGTACTGGAGCGAAGAGGAAATAGTCGAGATTCTCGGAGTCGTGTGCATGTTCGGGATCTTCAATCGCTGGAACGACTCGATGGCAACGCCACTCGAAGATGAAGCAATTGAGGTGGGCACCCGCCTGCTGGGCCCCTCGGATTGGACAATCGGAAAGCACGTCTGAACGCCGGCTGGTGCAGAGAGGAATGGGTTTGCCGCCTGGCCCGGCCTCTTGGCGCGGTGACGGTGGCTGGTGGTGTTGGTTGATGGGGGCCGCAGTGGCTAGTAGGTCATGTGAGCGTTTGGGTGGTTGGGTGTCTGCTCTTGACAATCGTTTTCAGTAGGGGCAGGGTGCCGTCATTCTTGGGCCTTTCGGGGAAGGGTTTTGCTGTGCGATTTGGGCGTTCGATCGTCGTTGGTTCTGCTGCTGTGTTGTTGCTTGGGTTGAGTCCGGTCCATGGAGTTCAGGCGGAGGATGTGCCGGCTGAGACTGTTGGTGACTACCAACTGTGTGGTTACGGCGAGGAAGTCGGCGCAAGGGCCGGTGTCATTGCTGAGCCAGCATTGTCGCCGCGGTCGAATAGCAAGAAGCCAGGCAAGGTGCGAAACCTTGATGCACCAAATGACGCGATCACGGACAGCAAGGCCAAGCTCATGTGGAAGGCGCCGAAGAAGAGCGGTGCTAGCGCGATCAAGAAGTACCAGTTCCGCCTGAAGGCAGAAGGCGGCACGTGGGGGAAGTGGGAATCGAAGTCCGCGAAGAAGTTGGCGGTGGGTAAGAAGGAGTTCGCGAAGAGTTACAAGAAGCTAACCCCAAATGAGACCTATGTCTTCGAGGTCCGCGCCGAGAACAGCAACGGCAAGGGTGAAAAGAGCCAGGTGACGTTCCGCACCTTCCCCGATTGTGATCCGATCGCTCCGCGCGCGGGGACATTGCTGCGGCACGTCGGCCCCTATACGTACGAGAACAACAACAACGACGGGACGTTGACGGACTGGAAGAATGAACTGGGCACCTTCACCACACTGAAGACCTACGGGTATGTCGACGGGATTCCATCGACGCTCACGGTGGACACTCCAGCTGGCGACACGTGCGTCAGCGTCTTTGATCAGTTTGACGATAAGCCGTTCGCTACCGCCGGTTCAGGCGAGGCGATCAATGTCAATCCGCCTGATGGGTCCAAGCCTCAGCAGTTGACGATAATTCCGTGGCAGTCAACGGGCGGTGGGTGCGACATCAATACCGACTTTGTTAGCTACGACGCCACCACTGTCATTGCGGTATTTGTCTCCCAGAGTTACTGGTCATCGCCACCAGCAAATGCAACCGTATGCAAAATCTCGGCCAGCGATGCCCAAGAGATTGATGACATGCTTCGGATGGGTGGCAAAACTCAGTGGCGTGAAGGTGACTGCATCATTGACCAACCACGGCAGCGAATCGATAGCGCAGGTAACCGTGTCTTCACCGGAAGCCTGTACACGATGGCTTCCGATGGAAAGTCGAACCCGCTATACATCGAACTCGAGGATGATGTCAGACTGAAAATGCCGCTGAACGCAATGATGTCTAAGCTGCCGCAGGGCTCTGAACCGTGCGTTATCGAAACGGCTCGTCCCATCATCGTGACCGGTTTCGGGAGAATTGATACCCCTATTGACTACTACGCGGGAACGAAGGATAAGCAGCCTGGCGACTTCAAGGTCAAGACCGGACAACTGATCCTTAATTCCTCCGCCGGCGTCGAGTTCCCGATTGACGTCAGCGGCATCACGATCGCCAATTCGCCGATAAGGCATGACGCTGCCGTCAAGCTGAACTTTGTCGATTCCTGTGAGGGAGGCACCAGCCCGTACATCGGTTACCGGAGCGGGAATGCCCCCGTCAAAATATTTGATGTCAAGCGGGTCGTATGGAACGGCGCATCGGATGCCTTTGAGGTGGGCCAAGGATCCTATGTCGGGCATTCGTGGATTCTTAGCGCTGACGATTCGATCAAGATCTCGGCCCCGAATCAAAGATTCGAGAACATGACGGTGCTTCAAGGTAACGCAGGCGGTGTGGTGAACATCGGGTCCTACGGCTACAACCTCGGAACCGAAGGCAGTTCCGTGGAGGGCGTCTACGTACCGCGCATCGTCCAAGGAGGCCCGACTGGGGACTGGATTTCTGATCCACGCAATGGAGAGGGTGGCGGGACGGGTGTTATCCAAACATTGACGTGCCCGCAAAAGAATAAGAGAAACGAAGACCAGAAGGTCACCGGCGTGACGATCAACAACTTCACGATCGCTGCCCTCGGCGGTGACACGCAGAGCGGCGCTTCAGTCAATTCCTATAACCGCCCGTTTTCCCTCGGCATTCAAGACATGTCGTTCTGCAGTGGTGATTGGTCCGATGTCACCTTCGGGAACTTCCAATTCACCAATATGGACTTCTATGGGAATCCGCGTCTGAAGTCACTCATGTATGTCTCATTGGCCTACGCGACTAATGTCAATGTCAACATGTTGCCGATTCGGTTCTGCGCGGGACCTGACAACAGTGCCAACTGCGACCCCTTCCCCCCACCGCTACCAAGCTCCTCAACTGATCGCCCCGTAACGTTCTGGCCCAGCGGAGACCAATCAGGAGGCGGCTACTACGTCTGCGGAACATACGAGGACGGCGAGTGCTGGACACTTGATGAAACGCAGCAATACCCACAGACAGGGGTAAACAATGTTGAGTTCACCCCTGGGTTTCCTGGACAGGTGGGCTACCCCTACGGGCCGTAAAACGTTCAGGTTAGGGGCGCGAATCAGTGCGCAAATGCGCTGATGTCCTTTGCGTGGGGAATAGGCGCATCAAGGGAGTCGAGAAAATCGACCTCCTTCTTGATGTCGTCTATCAGGGCACGCGCGAGGCTGCGGTTCATTCCATTGCGCACAACAATTCGCTGCACGGTCTGATCTGCCATGTTGTCGGGTAGCGGGTAAGCGGGAACCTGCCATCCGTGGATCCGAAGGCGATTTTGCAGGTGGTACAGCGTCCAATTCTTGGTGTGACCCGGTGTCATTCTCCAGGCGAAGACGGGGATGTCCGAACCATCGCTCCATAACGTGAACGCTGGAATTTTCGCAATTTCGTCAGCGAGGAAGCGCGCAACATCCTGACTTTCTGCCTGGACTCGGCGGTACCCCTCGAAACCAAGCCTCAGGAACATGTAGTACTGGAGGAGAACCTGCGACCCAGGTCGAGAAAAGTTGATGGCAAGGGTCGGCATGTTCCCGCCCAAGTAACTGACATTGAAGATGAGGTCTTCCGGCAGATCACCTTTTCTCTCCAGACGACCCAGCCAAGACCCGGATACACCAACCCGTACTTGTGCCCAGAGGTGTTAATTGACTTGACTCGAGGGAGACGGAAATCCCAGACGATGTCCGGCTGGAGAAACGGCGCGATAAAACCGCCGGAGGCAGCATCGACATGAATGGGAATATCCAATCCTGTTGCGGCCTGATGGTCATCGAGAGTCTTGGCAATTTCTGCGACCGGCTCGTACGAGCCGGTGTAGGTGACGCCCATAATCGCCACGACACCAATGGTGTTCTCGTCGATGTAGTCCGTGACCGTCGCCCCGTCCAGGGTTGGATGCTCCTCAGTAACCGGGACGTATCGCGGCTCAATATCCCAGTAGTTGCAAAACTTTTCCCAGACCACCTGAACACCGGAACTCATCACCAGGTTAGGCGTGTTCGTATCCTTGCCGGCCGCCGTGCGGGCCTGCTTCCACCTCCGCTTGAGCGCCAATCCCCCCAGCATGCAGGCCTCGCTGGATCCGATCGTTGAAACTCCGATCGTCGTCGTTGGACTGGGAGCGTTCCACAGCGTCGCCATCATTGTTGCGCAGCGCTGCTCAATCGCGGCGCTCGCTGGATACTCGTCTTTGTCGATCATGTTCTTGTCTGCGGAAGCCGCCATGATCTTGTTGGCGTTTTCGTCCATCCATGTCGTGACGAATGTCGCAAGATTCAAACGAGCATTCCCGTCCAGCATCGCCTCATCCATCACGATCTGATACGCCGCCTCACTGGGGAGCGGATCATCGTTGAGCCGGTCTGTGGGTGGCTTAACAGTTTCCGCATCGTCGAAGAATTGAGGGTTAGGCACGCGTGCTCCCTGTTGATTGGAAGGAATTTCGGTGACGACAGGTTAGCGGCCCCACGGCTGACGTTCGGTGGTTCTGCCTAGATGCGCACGGAGCTTCGGCTCTCGGAGTCAGGTGCGAACAAGTCTTGTCAGAGGAGCGGGGTTACCTGTGCTCCCTTGGGATGATGGCTCAAGGGGTTGCTCTCCTCGGGTTGCTTGTCCATCCTGGGCATGGTGGAAAGCCGAACGCGTAGTTAGTTGCCATAGATCACTCACTCGTCAATCGGGCCCCACGTGGGAAACGCTTTGCACAACGTGACGCTCTCCGTGGCAAGAATCATCTGGATACATCGCTCGTTGTAAACCTGCGCATCCGCTACGCCCCTTTTGTTCAAGGCTCGAATTGCGGAAAAGGCTGCGACGTCTTGCAAAGGCGCCTTGTCATGAGGTAGACCGCTGAGGATGAGGAGTTCCGGATTTGTCCAGTAACCGTCAGTCGGGACCGCTTGGCGATTCTCTTGCAGCCATGACGCTGCCGCACGCTGCTCAGCGAGCATGCGAGAACCGGATTCATCTAGCCCGATTTGGATGGTGCGCCCAACAATCGATACCAAGAGGACTGCGTAAAGGGTGAAGGTCAATATGCGAGAAAGACGATCTGACTGGGATCGATCTTGCGTACCTATCGAAAATGCAACTCCACATGATGCGATCGCGAGCCACAACACGGTGGGGAGCGCCGGGCGGGCACTGTACTGCTGAGAGCGAAAGAACCACCACAGAAACATCATCGCTAGACCCAAACTCACGGCGGCGATTACCCAACCGGTCGCGTGAGTACGAGCGTCTCGCACATTTTGGGAAGATCCCCTACGTAGTCGCGTCCAACGCCATGACAAGGCGATCGTGATCACGACCACCGTCACGAGGGGAAGCGAAAGAATTTGGACGGTGCCCTGAAAGTGTTCATCAATGATGACGTACAACTGACGCCATGGAACGTCTTGGCCATCCAAGAATTCACGAACCGCAGTGACATGGCGTACATACCCGCTTTGACCCAAAGCGACAGCTTTGATCAACTCAAATGTCACTAGTGGAACAGCGACACCACAGAGAATCCGGAGAAGATAACGCCACGAGCCGATGTGTCGATTGAGCACCTCGAACACGAAGAATGCGGCAATAAGGACGACAGCCGGGATTCCGAAGGTCAGTTTCGAGAGCAGCATGAGTCCCAGGCATAGCCCTGACCAGAAGTACTGATGCTTTGATAACAAGAGCCCGGCCAGCAGCAGTAGGGCAAGGGCCGGTAACTCACCAACAACACGACCAGGCATCAGAGAGGTGTTCTGAAGGTCGGGAGCAAAAGGAGGAAGGGGAGCCACCCCGCCCACCGCCGCGAGACTCGCCCATCGACCCCCAAGGTTGCTGAACAGCCGCCATATCGAGTACACCAGAATGCCGAAGAAGATCAGCATGGTGATCCGAACAGGGATTAGGTCACCGTCGAAGATCCACCATGTCAGTGACACGGGAATGAGCACGGTCGGACCGGTTGAAATCACGGGTGAGAAAGGTTCACCGGTCG
>JAPOIQ010000121.1 GCA_029978815.1 bacterium | reverse complement strand
CTTTTGCGAGAAGGTCAATGACTTTGGCCTTGCCTTCGTCACCCCACTGGGCGCCGACGACGACGGTGACAGGCATGCAAACGCTCCTTTACTGCCCGGACGGAACGTACCCTGATCGTAGTCGTTCATGTGCTCGACTACTCGCGATGAGCACGATCTACTTCGAATCAACTGGGTCTGGCTGTTGGCGCAACTTCACCGGTTGTTTGCCATTTCGACGTGTTCCGATGTTGAGAGTCTCGACGAATACAGAGAATGCCATCGCCGCATAGATGTAGCCCTTCGGGATGTGCTCACCAAACCCCTCGACGACGAGCGTGAACCCAATGAGCAACAAGAAGGCAAGAGCCAACATCTTCACCGAAGGGTGGCGATTGACTAATTGGTATATCGGGCCAGAGGCAGCGAGCATCACTAACACTGCAGCAACGATCGCAATCACCATGACCGGGACGTGTTGGGTCATTCCGACAGCGGTAAAGACGGAGTCGAGAGAAAAAACCACGTCAAGCAGCATTACCTGGGCGATGACGGCTCCAAAGGTAAGCACCGCTTTCGACCCGTGGGCTTCATTTTCGCCTTCAAGTTTGTGATGGATTTCTTTCGTTGCCTTATAAATCAGGAAGACTCCGCCAGCGAGAAGGATGAGTTCTTTACCAGAGAAACTGAAGTCTCGTCCGAGAAATGAGAACCCGAGCAGTTCATCCTTCAGTGAGATAATCCACCCGATACTGAGCAGCAGCAACACGCGGATGCCTCCCGCAGCGAGCAAACCAATCCGACGGGCCTGATCTTGCTGACCCTCTGGAAGCTTTGCTGCGAGAATCGAAATAAAGATGACGTTGTCGACACCGAGCACAATTTCGAGAACGAGCAACGCAACCAGCGCACTCCATGCTGACGGATCACTTACCCAACTCATGAGGGCAGGTTAGAGCGCCGACGCAATGATCGTTGTGATCGCTAACGCCTTAGCAAAGTTTATTTCTGGCAAGTGAGGTTCTCAGCCCGCGGAGTACGCCATCGCGCCATCGATGCGGATCGTTGCGCCGCTCGTGTAACTCGAAGCGTCACTTGCAAGATACAAAGCAGCGCCGACAATCTCGTGGGCTTCGCCGCCACGCTGCAATGGGATGTCAGTTTTTGCTCGCGCATTGAATGCGTCTAGATCCCACGCCTTGGAAATATCGGTGAGGAAAGGTCCCGGCATGATGACATTACAACGCACCTTTGGTGCAAACGCTCGAGCCATTCCAGAAGTCATCGCATCGAGGGCAGCTTTTGCCCCTGCGTACACCAACTCATTCGGGGTTGGCGCAACCGCTGCAATTGATGAAACGTTGATGATCGACCCACCATCGTCGGCGGCCATACGGGTACCAATGAGCGAGGCAAGCCGGAATGGGCCTTTGAAGTTGACACCTACGACTTTGTCAAAGAGATCTTCGGTCACCTCTGGAAGTGACGGGTACAACGGCGACATCCCAGCGTTGTTCACCAACACATCACAGCGACCAAATTCTGTGTAGACCAGTTCGGCAAGTTCGTCGGCCTGCTCCCAACGCCCGGCGTGGAACGCTGCTGCAACCGCGCAACGGCCAGTTCGTTCGATTACCTCTGTAGCAAGTTCCTCGCAGGCTTCGATTTTGCGGCTGGCAATCACAACGTCTGCTCCGTGCTCTGCGAATGCCAACACCATCTCGCGTCCAAGTCCTCGACTACCGCCGGTTACGAGTGCAACCCTTCCACTGAGATCGAAACGATCATCCATTTTTGCCTCCATTAACGATGCGCTGAAACTTCACCGTAATCGCCAACACGCATCAACGAAGTGGTGAGGAATGAAGGAGCGGCGTTTCGGGTTATACAACATGTGACCACCACCGATTCCGAACACATCGCCCCACCATCGGGTAAGGGCGCTCGAGTCGTCTTTGACGTCCATAGAGATCTGGCTCTCGATCCAGAGCAGGCGTGGGAGGCACTCATTGATTGGAAAGGTCACGGAGAGTGGGTCCCACTCACCCACGTCGACGTTGATTCAACACAACCCGACCTCTTCACTGCCTGGTCAGGTCCCGGGGCATCCGGTTGGGGCCGAAGGCTCGCCCTTGAAGACCGAATGCAGGCAATCACCGTCGAGTTTGACGGAGGCTACGGCCACTGTGTCGTCCATAAACTTGGGCCAACTCTTCACGGGGTTGCTCAACTCACCGTGTCCCCCGGTCCTACACCGGGCACCTCGACAATTCATTGGCACGAGAATGTCACCGTTCGCCGATTGCCAAGAATCCTGAGTTCACTCACTGGTTCGGTAAGCGCCGCACTGTTTAACATGGCGCTCGGACGCATGGAGAAATGGGCTCATCGGCAACACTGATGAACGGCGGAGATGCCGTTCTCCGCACCAATAGGTGAGGAGTTCCCATGGTCAAAGTGATTGGCGTCGACGAATTCGGTGGCCCCGAAAAGTTGAAGGCGTTCGACATTCCTGAGCGGCCGGTTGGCTCGGGCGAGGTACGTGTTGATGTTCGCGCCGCTGCTGTAAGCCCGACCGACACAATCCACCGTTCAGGTGGACGTGCTGAACTCTTACAGAAAGATCCTCCGCCATATGTTCCGGGAATGGACGTCGCTGGGGTTGTCAGCGAGATAGGCGAAGGAGTGAGTCACCTCGCAGTCGGTGACTTAGTCATGGGCATCGTTGCACCAACTGCATCACATGGTGGCTACTCCGCATCGATCGTGTTACCTGCTCGATCCGTTGCGCTTGCGCCGAAAGGAGCGTCCGCTGCTGAAGCGAGCACACTTCCAATGAACGGCCTCACCGCGCAATACGCTCTCGACCTGCTCAACTTGCCAACTGGCGCAACACTCGCGGTCACCGGTGCGGCCGGAGCATTCGGCGGTTACATGGTGCAGCTCGGTGTTCACCGAGGACTTCACGTCATCGCTGACTCATCCGAAGCCGATGAAGCGCTTGTTCGCACGCTCGGCGCGCACGACATCGTGCGCCGCGGCGATGATGTTGCAGAACGAATTCGGGCGCTCGTACCAAACGGAGTTGACGGACTCGCCGACGGCTCAATTCAGAATGAGCTGGTATTACCAGCAGTTCGAGACAACGGAGGCTTCGCGACCGTTCGAGGCTTTCAGGGGCCATCTGAACGTGGAATCACGTTGCATCAAGTCTGGGTGCGTGAGTATGCAACAGAACTTGAAAAACTCGACGAACTTCGAGCACTCACCGAAGATGGGAAGGTCACTCTTCGAGTTGCGTCGACGTACCCTGCTGACCAAGCCTCTGAGGCACACCGAGTCCTTGAGGCCGGTGGAACACGAGGCCGTTGCGTCATCACCTTCTGAGATGGCAACTCTCTCAGCCCGTGATGCGTGGCTTGCAACACAGAATCGCAATGGCTCTCCGCATCTCGTCCCGATCTGGTTTGTTGCCCAAGAGCCTGACTCGATCTGGATTGCAACAGGGCTGAACAGCGCCAAGGTCGCCAACATCAGGAACAACAGTCGGGTCTCGATCGGCTTTCCTGCAGAGGGCGACAATGGTGGTGATGCGGTAGCAATCGGCGTCGCCACACTTCATGAAGAGGCACCAGCTGATGTTCTCAGCCTGTTTGTCTCGAAATATCAGTGGCATCCCGGGCCAGAACCGGACGCCGATATCGGCGAGTTGCTCTTTATCAACATTGCTACACAGCGGTGGATGATGGGATCCCCTGCGTCCAACGAGTAGACACTCCCTGTGACAAAGGAACGGATCGGGGCCCAACAGAGATTCGCGTCGATCGCTCCCTGGCTGTTCGTATTCCTCTGGAGCACCGGTTTCATCGTTGCCCGGTATGCCACTGATGATGCCGACCCGCTCTCATTTCTCGCCGCTCGGCTCTTCATTGCGGCTCTCGTACTGGGCGCAATCGCATCAGTGTCAGGTGCACCGCGTCCTTCGCTCAGCCAATCAAAGTGGTCCATCGTCGTTGGTTTTGGAATTCACGCGACATATCTCGGAGGCGTCTTCATCGCGATCGACCTCGGCTTGCCCTCTGGTGTTGGAGCGCTCGTCGGAGGACTACATCCGGTCATCACCGCAGTAGCGGGTGGAGCTCTGCTCGGCGAAAGGTTGAGCCCTCGCCAATGGTTTGGGGTGATACTCGGCTTTAGCGGCGTTGTTCTTGTCGTCATCGAACGGCTCACCGACAACACACTCAACCTGCCCATACGAGCAGTAATCGCGGTCTCAATTGCGACACTTGGCATGTCGGTCGGAACTCTCATTCAACGCCAGCGCTGCGCAACAACCCCCCTTCTTTGGGGATCAGCAATCCAATATTCGGGTTCAGCGGTACTGCTTGCCTTCGCTGCCTGGCTCTCAGGCCAAACCACTTTGACGTTGACTGCCAACACCGTGTGGTCACTCGTGTGGTCGATCGGCGTACTCTCCATCACAGCTGTTCTCACGATGCTCTGGTTACTTCAGCGCAGAGCAGCAGCAAGTGTGTCGAGCTTGTTTTTCCTCGTTCCAGCACTCTCCGCGATCGAGGCCGCAATCTTGTTCGATGAGCAACTCAACGTAACTGCTATCGCCGGTTTCTTCGCCGCAATTGTTGGAGTTGCGCTGGTTACCCGAGCCCCGGTTACCGCACCAGATCGCTAGGCAACCGCTGCGAGGGCAGCGGACACGAGAGAGTGTCCTCGCTCGTCGGCGAGCAATCCCTCATCCATTCGGTTCATGACATACGCAACCGTCATTTCGTTATCCAGGTCATTCACCACGATTGACCCGCCATATCCGCACCAAAAACAAATGCGACGGTCAGGGAGATAGGCCGCTGTCTCGTTTGGAAGTCCGTACCCAAGGCCAAACTTCACCGGGATTTGTAACACGAGGTCAAAACCGTCGGCCTGCACCCGGAAAATTTCTTCGACGGCATCAGACGACATCACTCGAGTGCCGCCTATTTTGCCCATTGTCGAAATCAGACTTTGTACCTGAGCAACACTCCTCGCATTTCCGTGACCATTTGCCGCAGGAATATCGGCCAGACGCCACTCAGGTG
>JAPOIQ010000259.1 GCA_029978815.1 bacterium | reverse complement strand
CAGAACAATACGCCGAACGAGCGACGTTCCTGTCGTCATGGTGACAGCAAGAAATGACACCCATGACATCGTGGCTGGCCTTGAGGCTGGCGCCGATGACTACCTCACGAAACCGTTTGCCCCAAAGGAGCTCTCCGCTCGTATCAGGGCTCTCTTACGCCGAACACGGCCAACGTCGACACCTCATGCTCGCATCACACTCGGCGACCTTGAAATCATTCCTGATGAGGGAAAGGTCACGCGTGGGGGCGAAGAAATTCACCTCACAAAGACCGAGTTCAGATTGCTCTGCGAGTTGGCCGACAACCCCGGCAAAGTGTTCAGTCGCGAGGCCCTGCTCGACAAGGTTTGGGGATACGACTATTTCGGCGATGGTCGACTGGTTGACGTACACATCCGGCGACTTCGCACCAAAGTCGAAGCCGACCCCGCTAATCCTCGCCATGTCGTTACCGTCCGCGGACTTGGATATCGCCTACAAACGTGAGCCAGGCTGATCTTCCGATCGCCGAAGAATCGGCGCACGAACATTCTCAGCGGCGTCGTAATCGATGGAGTCTTCGCCGTCGAATTCTTGCCACCTTTGCGGCGGGCGCGATCTTCATGGCCGTTCTTCTCGCTCTTACGACCTACGGGCTAGCGAGCTCGAATGTTGTGCAACAGCGAGACCAGTCGAGCATCGATACCGCCAAGCGAAACGCCCAAATTGTCCAGACATCTCTGCGCGGGCCTGCAGCCACTTCCCAACCTGCGCTCGATGCGCTGGCGGCATTCGGCGTCGACTCAGCCATCGTGTGGTACGCCAGCACCTGGCAGATGACCGGAACTGCCTATGAGCCATCGTCGCTTCCCCAAACACTCGTTGACCGGGTGATTGAAGATGCCGTGCCGGCCCGCATGGTGACCGATGTCGGAGGTGACCCCCACATTGTCGTTGGATGGCCCATCGCGAATGATGGGGCCTATTTTGAGTTTTTCAGCCTCGAAGAAGTCGATTCGGCGCTATCGAGCGTGCGCCTCTCGCTCTACATCGCAGGAGGCGTGACCCTTGTTCTCAGTGTGATCGCCGGCGTATTTGCCTCACGCCGCGCTGTGCGCCCGGTCGTTGAAGCAGCGCAGGCTGCGAAATCAATTGCCGGTGGACGACTCGATACCCGGCTGAATCCGGAAAATGATCCAGATCTCGGAGTGCTCGCCGAGTCATTCAATGACATGGCGGCCGCCCTCGAACAGCGGCTAGAGCGCGATGCAAGATTCGCCTCAGATGTCAGCCATGAACTCCGGTCGCCTCTGATGACGCTTGAAGCCTCAATCGAGGTCATGGAGAGCCGTCGTTCCGAAATGCCGGAACGAGCTCAGGCAGCAGTCGACCTTCTGAGGAGCGATATCACGCGCTTCCGCACACTGGTCGAAGATCTCCTCGAAATTTCCCGCTTCGATGCGGGGGCGGTCCGTCTCAATCTCGATGATCTCAGAGCATTGCAGTTTGTCGAACAAGCGATTTCGGTGAGCAGCGCCCCAGACACATTGCTCGTCAGCGAAGCGAGGGTTGCCGATCTCATCATCCAAGGTGATCGTCGGCGACTCGCACGTGTCATTGCCAACCTCATCGACAATGCACGTGTGCACGGTGAGGGTGAAGCGAAAATCTCACTTGAGATCCCCACGCACCCAGGTCGCTCTGAGCAACTTCTTCACATCGTTGTTGAGGATCGAGGGCCGGGGGTGCCGCCAGATGAACGTCACCTCGTGTTTGAGCGGTTCGCTCGTGGCGCAGCTGCCGGCCGCCGTTCATCGAGTGACGGCTCAGGTCTTGGCTTGGCACTCGTTGCAGAACACGTTCGATTACATCAAGGGCGTGTCTGGGTTGAGGACCGGCGCGACGGCCAGCAAGGAGCACGATTCGTCATTGAACTTCCTGCAGAGGAAATTGACGACGAATGAATGCCCACACACGCCGTCTCGGGATCTGTCTGCTCCTCCCCCTTCTCACATCATGCGGCATCGCAATCGACACCGCTCCACGAGACATTCCTGCGTCCGAACGACTACTCCCTCTCGAGAACGAAACAACGTCGTACGACACAACTGGGTCAAGTTTGATTTACCTCGTCGTCTCAGGAAATGACCGACTCCTCCGATCGGTGAGACGACAGAGCGAGAACCAGTCAGACCTCTTGCAGTTACTTATTGCGGGACCAACTGAGGATGAATCACTTGCCCAAGTCAGCACCTCGCTCCCACCTGATCTCGAAATACTCTCCACCCGGAGCGTTGGCTCAGTTGCGTACGTCGACCTCTCCGAAGAGATCACCGAACTCACCGGACAAGCGTTACTCAGCGGTGTTGCACAACTCGTGTTGACTACGGTCGATCTCTCCGGAGTTGAGGCCGTGCAACTCACCGTTGCAGGCGAACGCTTTCCTTGGCCAACAGCCCGTGGTGATACGACCTCTGGCCTTTTAAGAATCTTTGACTTCTCAGGTGTCTATGAAAGTTCTCAGCCTGATTTTCCATCTCTTCCGCCGGGTACGTAACGCCGCCCGTCAGGCGAAGAAAATTTCGGCAACATCGGTAACGAGATCAAGATCAACCGTTCGAGTTTGATTCGCAGCAACATCAAGCAGAACTGTCTTGATCTCGTTATTCCTCAGCGCCACCATCGATCCCCACTCACCCCGTCGTGCTGCATCGAGAGCCGCAACGCCAAAACGGGTGGACAATACGCGATCAAACGCCGTTGGGGTGCCTCCTCGTTGCACGTGCCCGAGCAACACCGGGCGGGTTTCGAAACCGGTTCTGACGCCAATTTCGGCAGCGACAATGCTTCCGATACCACCAAGTCGAATATGCCCGTACTCATCGTGGGTTTGATCGGGAACGTTCAGGGTGCCCTCAACAGGTGTCGCACCCTCTGCGACC
This sequence comes from bacterium, assembly GCA_029978815.1. Lineage (GTDB taxonomy): Bacteria > Actinomycetota > Acidimicrobiia > Acidimicrobiales > Ilumatobacteraceae > Casp-actino5. Next base: position 42 of record JAPOIQ010000259.1, on the reverse strand, counting down.
ACCACGATTGATGCGAAACGTCCCCGAGCGTGCCTGCGGGTG
>JAPOIQ010000240.1 GCA_029978815.1 bacterium | reverse complement strand
TGTGTGACCAAACCGGGAACACCAACGCCGATTGTTGCGCATTCACCAACTGATTGTTCAATGTCGGTGATTGCGCCAATCACGGTCGTGATGAGTGCTTCGACACTGTGATCACCTCTTGGTGTAGGCAAGCGAAGTTCAGCAATTACTTTGCTGTCATCGTCGATCGCAACGGCGAGACATTTTGTGCCTCCGACGTCTACGCCGATTCTTGGACCCCGCGGAGAGGCCACTCAATCACCCCTCGGCGAGGGTCTTCATGCCGTGAACGGCGTTGAGAATTCGACGCTCTGCGCGGCGTTTCACAAAGCCTGGCAGCGGAACCGCTAGCTCGATGCTGAGGTCGTAGCGGACTTCGGTCGACCCGTCGCCCATTGATGCCAACGAATAGGCGCCGTCGATTGAGCGTTGAATGTCACCTGACACCATTGACCAACTCAACTTGTTCGGCGCAGATGAGTAGTCATAGCGGAGGGTGTAATGAGTCGTTCTGCCGAGAGCGGCTGCCCGAAATTCGACGTCGATGGGACGTCCTTGATCGTCGGTTGTCTTAATGTCAACCGACTTCACGTCATGCGCCCAACTCGGGTACGCCGCCACATCGGTTGCGATTTCCCAAACCCGTTCAAGGGAGGCCTGGATACTAATTGTTTCCGATGCGCTGTCGGCCATGTACCTATTGTGCCTTATTCTGCTTCGCCGGTCGGTGACGGTCGGGAACTGTGAGTAATTCGTGCGCCGAAGGTCCCGTACATACTCGCCCAAAGTCCATTTAACCCGAGGCCAAGCATTGGAACCAGAATGCCGAGCGCAAGCGATGATCCGGGGTTCCCGTCGGGTCCAGTTGACCTCCAGAACGTTGTCGCAAATGCTGTCACGACTTGAACAATCAACATGAGATTCATTTGGCGCCGCACCTGAGATGAGGCGCACCCCCCAGTGAGGAAAAATACTGATGTCACTGCGAGTTCCTCAGTTCGGCTGCGCTGCACCGCATTCCAGAACCCCCAAAGAAATACAACAACGCCAATACTGAACAGCACCATTGCGGTAATCGCTCCGGTCCATTGCGCCGCCGTGTCGAATACGGCAGCGGCGTAAAGGGCGGTGAGCACAAATACTGCGGTAAGAACCTGGTGCACCCGCACCAGTTGAGCTCCAAATTGGGATGCCATTACGCCAGCATGCCCATCGGCGACGTCGTCACCAACTCGATCCCGATAATGAACCGGCCGGGTTGGACAACATTTCAGAAAGTCGATCGGACAACGCATCGTAGGTGAACGCGTCAAGTGTGCGCTGCCGAGATTGCGCTGCCATCTGTGATCGCATTGGTGCATTCCGAAGGAGTTCAGCGAGAGCGTGAGCAACGTCTCCAACTTCTGTCGGCCGATCAACAACAACACCCGTCTCGCCATCGACTACCGCTTCGTTACTTCCACCGCTTCGGCCTGCGAGTTGCGGCGTGCCACTTGCGGCAGCCTCAAGAAACACAATTCCGAAGCCCTCTTGCTCAAGACCGAACCATCGATCTCTGCACAGCATTGCGCCAACATCAGCTGCTCCGTACAGCAAGGGCAACTCCTCGTCAGAAACACGACCGAGCAGTTGCGCAGGAGCGCCGGTGCGTTCAATCAGTGCGTGAAGTCGCTTGCTGTCTCGACCCGACCCCGCAATGAGAACTCGCAAATGCGGAAACTCTTCTCTCAATTGCGCCGAGGCCTTGATCAAGGTGTCAAAGCCTTTTCGTGGAACGAGCCTCGACACGCCGACGACAACGAGTGCATCAGGATCTATGCCATGACGTTGACGAAACTCATGACGCGCTTCGTCCTCGACCGGACAAAAACGTTGTGTATCAACCCCAGGGTAGAGCACCACCCCTGGGAGCGATCGACGGATTGATCGTTCCGCTTCGGCAAGTGCGTACTCCCCACATGAGATGACTTGGCGAGCGTGCCGCAATGTTCTGTTGAGAAGTTGACGAGTGAGCGGCAGTCGTCCGGGGATGGTGACCTCCGCCCCGTGCAGAACCACGTCGTAGGGAACATCGAGATGGGGCCCGATAAGCCCAAGCGGAACCGCTGGGTCGAGTACGACAAGTTCTGCGCTGGTATCTCGGATGAGCCGATTCACGCGCTTCACCATCGGTGGGTGGGGAAGGAGCACCGGCTCTCGGGTTCTGATGATTTCAAATGGCTGCTCGGCATCGAAGCGTTTCGCATCAGCGTGCGGGCTGGTCAGCACAGTGAATGAATCAGCGGGCAGACGGCGCCACCACTCCCACAGCACAGACTGGATTCCTCCGACCTTCGGCGGGAAGTCGTTGGTGACAAGAAGGTGCTTGATCGTCATGATTGCGCCGCCTGACTTCTTGCAGAAATTTCTTCGAGTGCCCAGACCGCATGCTCAGCAAGGACGTCGTCGTCTCCGTGAGCGATCTCAGCAAGAGTCTTCAGTGCTTTCTTATCGGAAGGATCAGTTGTGTTTCCGAGAACGATGATTGCATTTCTCCGCAACCAGCGGGGGTTCCGCTCTGCGATATACCAGACGCCAAATGTGTCGAGCAGATGTTCATCGGACATTGCGAGCATGTCGAGTGGGTCGATCCATTCACCGAGATGGGGTTCCGCTGACGACATCACCCGTCGACCAAGGCGGACGGTCGGAGGACATACCTCCTGGCATTCGTCGCAGCCGTAGATGCGATCGCCAAGTGCGGTACGCATGTCACGAGGAAACGTTCCGGGTTTCTGCAGCAGCCACGCAAGGCATCGTCGAGCGTCGACGACTCCGGGGGCAACGATTGCACCGGTTGGGCATCCGTCAAGGCAGCGCGTGCACGACCCACAGCCGTCAGCAACTGGCTGAGATGGGTGATACCGCGCCGAGGTCACAATGCTGCCGAGTACGAAGTAACTACCCGCTCCCGGAATCAAGAGGTTTGCGTTTTTCCCGAACCAGCCCAATCCCGCCAAATACGCCGCCTCTCGGTCAACAAGAGCGTTGTCATCTGCGAACGCAACAGCTCGCTCCCCTGCAGCTCGAATTTGTCGTGCAACAGCTCTCAGGCCTTCCCGAAGAATTGAGTAGTGATCGGTTCTTGCGTAGCGGGCAACGTGAGCTCGACGGCCCTCGGGGGCGTCGGTGTCTTCTGCGAGATATGGCAATGCGGCAACGATGAGTGACGTCGCACCCTTCACTGACATTTCAGGAGTTGT
>JAPOIQ010000419.1 GCA_029978815.1 bacterium | reverse complement strand
GTTGGCGGACGTGCATGAGGTCAATAAAGGACGACGGAAGGTCAATGTCGTACTCACTAGAACGCCCGCGATGGGGGCAGCGTTGGGTGCAGGCTCCGCAGTGAAAGCAAGAGTCAGAAATGACATTCTGCTGCTGTGGAGTGAGCAGATGGGGGTCTGCGTCAGCCACGTGGGCGAGCGCATCGAAGATTGATGGAAACACGTCGCAGAGATCGATACAGAGGCGACATTGTTCACATACCGAGATGGCGTCGGCGAGTGATGACCGCAGAGCAGATTCCTCAACAACAGGAAATGAGGCGGTCACTTGAACAGGTGCGTTCGTTATTCGGAGAAGGGATCGAGAAGTTCGTTTGCGGTCTTACCTGGGTCAAAGGTGACCCAGGTAAGACCGTGTAAACGATGAATTAGGCCAGATCGAAGCGATCGAGGTTCATGACCTTCGTCCATGCTGCAATGAAGTCACGGACGAACTTCTCGCCAGAGTCTGATGAGGCGTACACATCAGCAATCGCACGAAGTTGTGAGTTTGAACCAAAGACCAGGTCGTTACGGGTACCGGTCCAACGAACTTCGCCGGTGCTCCTGCTCCGAGCCTCAAATTCGTCTTGGCTGTCATTGGTTGCAGACCAGACATTGTTGAGGTCAAGCAAGTTCACAAAGAAGTCGTTCGACAACACGCCAACTCGATCGGTCAACACACCGTGCTGTGAGCCACCTGAGTTTGCTCCGAGCACCCGGAGGCCGGCTACGAGAACCGACATCTCTGGAGCGCTGAGCGTGAGCAGCTGAGCCCGGTCAACGAGGAGGTGCTCCGCATGCTGAGCGTGGCCCTTGCCGAGGAAGTTTCTGAAACCGTCGGCTTTTGGCTCAAGCGGGGCGAATGACTCGACATCGGTCATCTCTTGCGTGGCATCTGTACGGCCAGGGGTGAACGGCACTGTCATCGCTACGCCACCAGCGGCGGCTGCTGCTTCGACAGCTGCTGAACCAGCGAGCACGATGAGGTCGGCCATCGAGATCGTTGAGCCCGAGGCATTGAACTTGCTCTGAATTCCTTCAAGAACAGAAAGCACCCGGTGCAATTGATCAGGATCGTTTGCTTCCCATCCGTTCTGAGGGGCGAGGCGGATACGGGCACCATTGGCGCCACCACGCTTGTCGCTTCCACGGAACGTTGATGCCGACGCCCATGCCGTTGTCACGAGCTCACCGGTGGTGAGACCCGACGCAAGAATGTCTGCCTTAAGTGATGCGATCTCAGCGTCGGTCACAAGAGCGTGATCGACAGCTGGAACTGGGTCTTGCCAGATGAGGTCCTCACTTGGAACTTCAGGGCCGATGTAGCGGGCCTTTGGTCCCATGTCTCGGTGCGTCAACTTGAACCATGCACGAGCAAATGCGTCAGCAAATTCTTCGGGGTTCTCGTGGAAACGACGTGAGATCGGCTCGTAGATCGGGTAGTAACGCATTGCCATGTCGGCAGTGGTCATCATCGGG
>JAPOIQ010000045.1 GCA_029978815.1 bacterium | reverse complement strand
TCGCGCTGGTGGGCGGCCTGTTGTTTGCGGTTTACCTTTGGAGACGTGACGACCTGTTGCCTGCACCGAAGGCAGTAGCTGTCATCGCGGGGGCGATGGGTATGGCGAGCATTCTCGAAATCGCAACAATCGCTCGTCAGTTGGATCTCGCGTTTTCTGATGCGATCACTCACCAGCTGGCTTGGTCACCTGTGATTACCTTGGCGGCGTCCAGCATGTTCGTGATCGCTGCGCTGTCGGTTCTCACCGGTCAGGTGACTTCCCGACCAGCGTTCCGCTTGGTGCTCTTCGTTCCAATACTCGGTGTTATTGCTGCACCAGCATTTGACGGCCACGCAGTCACAAAAGGTCCACGACTTGCTCATGCTGTGAGCGACATTGTTCATATGGGATCCGCAACGATCTGGGTTGGATCAGTCCTCGGACTTTTCCTTGTTTCAAGGCTTGACCGTCAGAAGTTAGCGACTGTTGCGCAGAGGACAGCAAAGGTTCTGATGGGCACGGTTGCTGCTGTTGCCGTGAGTGGGGTCGTGATGACCTTCATGATCATCGACGGTATGTCGTCTCTTACCGACTCGACCTGGGGTCGAATCTTGTTGGTGAAACTCTTCGTAGTCGCAACTGCAGGAGCGATCGGTGGAGTCCACCACTGGCGAGTTGTTCCTCGACTTCAGTCGAGTGGCGTGCACATGAGTTTCCGACGGACAATTGCAATCGAATGCGCAGTGCTCATGTCGGTAATTGCAGCAAGTTCATGGCTTGTAGTGGCGATGCCCTAAGGCACCAAGTTCTTTCTCGTTGTTTCGGCTCGGTAGGGTCGCATCCATGTTCATCAATGGCGAATGGTGTGAATCTTCAACGGGTAATTCCTTCGAGGTGACCGATCCAGCGACAGGTGCGGTCATCGGTTCGATGCCCGATGGCGGCACTGACGACGCTGAGCGTGCAATAACGGCTGCAGATGCCGCATTTGCACAGTGGTCGTCGACAACGGCTCGGGAACGCTCTGACATCTTGTTGAAGGCTTGGCAGATCATGACCGCTCGAGCTGGTGAGCTTGCCGAGTTGATGACTCGAGAGCAAGGAAAGCCACTCAAGGCTGCACGCAACGAAGTGAACTACGCCGCTGACTTCTTGCGGTTTTACTCCGAAGAGGCAACTCGGGTTGCAGGGGAGTGGTTGCCATCGCAACGCTCCGACCAGCGCTTCCTCATCCTGCGCCAGCCAGTCGGCGTGGTTGCAATGGTGACACCGTGGAACTATCCGATTTCGATGCTGACTCGCAAGATGGGTCCAGCACTTGCTGCGGGCTGCACGCTGGTGTTGAAGCCGGCCGAGGATACGCCGTTGTGCGCGAAGGCGGTGTTTGATGTCTTTGTTGAGGCAGGCATTCCTGCTGGGGTCATCAATATGGTGACGGCCAAGGATCCGAAGCCAATCGGCGAGGTGTTCACTTCTGACCCGCGCGTTCGAAAGATTACGTTCACTGGATCGACACCTGTTGGGCGAATGCTTGCAGGGAAGGCAGCAGCGAATCTCAAGCGTGTGTCTGTTGAACTCGGCGGTCATGCCCCGTTCATTGTGTTCCCAGATGCCGACCCAGTTCGGGCAGCAAAGGGAGCTGCAGCGTTGAAGTTCTTGAACTCGGGCCAAGCATGTATCAGCCCGAACCGCCTGTATGTCTCAGAGCAGCACGCCGAGGCATTCACTGAGACGATGGCTGAACGTGTGGCGAAAGTAAATGCGGGGAACGGCTTCACTGAGGGAGTTGGTGTTGGCCCGCTCGTGAATGAGGCGGCCGTCGCGAAAGTCGAAGCTCAGGTTGACGACGCAGTCGCCAAAGGTGCTGCTGCTCTCGTTGGTGGTCATCGACTCAATGAAGGCGAGTTTGCATCAGGGCACTTCTTCGCTCCGACACTCCTAAGTGGAGTGACCGAGTCGATGACGATCTATCGTGAGGAGACGTTCGGACCGGTCGCGCCGATCATCACTTACGGCAGCGTCGAAGAGGTTGTGAGCCTTGCGAATGACACCGAATACGGGCTTGCCGCATATGTCTATACCAATGACATCTCGACAGCGATTCGCACAGCTGAGGGCCTCAGGTTCGGCATTATCGGAGTCAACGATGTCAACCCGACTTCTGCATCGGTGCCATTTGGCGGCATGAAAGATTCAGGCATCGGCCGGGAGGGCTCTCATGACGGAATCGAGGAGTACCTCGAAACGAAATCGATTGGTTTCGCTGTCTAATTCTTCGTATTACGTTCCGCAATAGGTCCGATACCCGGGACCAGGGTCACCGGGCTGCGAGTAGCGTTCTGCATTGTCGACATGCTGGTACGGGTTCGTCACACGCTCGAGGAGAGCATCAAATTTGTTGAGGTCACCTGCGACTGCGGAAGAGAGCGCTTCTTCAACTAGGTGATTTCGTGGTACGTAGATCGGATTCGCAGCCTCGAGTCGAGAGATCATTTCTTCGGAAGAAGCGTGTTCGAGTTCAAGACGCGTTTCCCAGCGGGCAGTCCACTCTGCGAGCCCGATGTCTTCGCCACGAAGGTGATTGCTGAGCGAACGCATCGTTGAGATGAGGTCGAGGCGGCGTTCCTGCAGCAGAGCGATGAGATTGTTTGCAAGATCGTCATCACCATCAACTGTTGTTGATAATCCGAGTCGTCGGTTCATCCCCGCATGCCAGCGGCGAGAGAATATCTCTGGGAATTCTTCAAGAGCTTGCGTGGCTGGAGCAATGGCATCGTCAGGATTCGTTGCAATCAGCGGTAGTAGCGTTTCCGCAAATCGAGCGAGATTCCATTGAGTGATCGACGGCTGTCGCCCGTATGCGTATCTGCCACCTTCATCGATGCTTGAAAAGACGGTGTTCGGGTCGACGACGTCCATGAAAGCGCACGGCCCGTAGTCGATCGTTTCGCCGGAAATGGTGACGTTGTCAGTGTTCATCACACCGTGGATGAACCCAACGAGCATCCAGTCAGCGACGAGGTGGGCTTGACGCTCAATCACGGCTCCGAGAAATTTCATGTATCGGTCGCTGTCGTCGGCGAGTTCGGGGTAGTGCCGGCCAATGGCGTAATCGGCGAGGGTTCGAAGGTCATCGAGATCGCCGAGCGCAGCGGCATATTGAAATGTGCCTACCCGAAGATGAGAGTCCGCCACCCGAACGAGAATTGCTCCCGGTAGAGGTCGTTCCCGCATTGCGAGATCACCAGTTGTAATGACGGCAAGGGCGCGCGTTGTTGGTATGCCAAGAGCGTGCATTGCTTCGCCCATGAGGTACTCGCGCAGCATTGGTCCAAGGGTTGCTTTTCCGTCCCCCCCTCGGGCAAATGGTGTGCGACCTGAGCCCTTGAGGTGGAGATCCCATTTGTGGCCGTTCAGGTCATCGAATTCGCCTACGAGGAGGGCCCTTCCGTCACCGAGTCGCGGTGAATATGAACCGAACTGATGACCGGCGTATGCAAGGGCGTAACGCTCAAGCCCCTGAGCCGTGTCGTTGCCAGAAAACAGGTGGAGGGCTTCAGTTGAGTTGAGCCATGTGGGATCTATGCCGAGTTCGCCAGCGAGAGCATTGTTCGCAACGATGAGTTGGGGGTTTGGAGATTCGTCAGCCTTCCAAGTTGCTGCGAGACCAGGGAGGCTTCGCGCATAGGTGTGCCGAAATTCGGGGGGCGCTGCGAGCGAGGCCATGTTGAGAGCGTAGAACGAGCGAGGGAGTTTGACTGACTGGAGCGTCAGTGAGCGATCGTCGCCTTTCGGCCGATCGGTCCGAATACAAAGATGACGGCGGCAAGGGTTGATGCAACTGCGCCAGCAACGAACACGGCTGGCGCTCCAGAGGCACTCAGCATTGCGCCGGCGAGGAGTGGTCCGATGGTTTGGCCCAATCGAGCGAAGCCAACCCATGTCGCAACGACTGCTCCTCGATGTTCTTGCGGCGCTTCACTCATCGCCACTTCCTGCAAATTCGGTATGAGGGCCCCCTCTCCGAGGCCGTAACAGAGTGTTCCGAGGATTAACACGGGAAGGGCCTGTGCCCAGCCGATGAACAGCATGCCAACCGCCCAGGCAAGAGCGCTGGTTGCGAGTGCCCATCTCACATTGACTTTCCGCCGGATTCGACCAAGGTTGAACCCTACGAGGGCTGATGACAGTGCCGGAACACTGATCATGAAGCCACGCCAGCCAGACGTCATTGAGAATCGAGTTTCAAGATGGCTTGGCATCGCCGTGAGAAAGACCCCGAACACGACTGCAAACGAAATCGTTCCGACCACGATTGTGGTCGCAATGACTGGTGTCCTCATGGCTGTGCCAACTCCGGAAAGTTGGGATCGCAGTTGCTGTGGTGCGCGGGTTGGCTCATCACGAAGAACGGTCCATGCGTAGGCAGCACAGACAAATCCGAAGCCGTAGCCGAGAGTTGCAACACGCCAGCTAAAGAATTCGCCAATCACTCCTGATACGAGCGGGATGATGGCAAGGCCGACGGTGAGCATCGCGGCATTTCGGCCGATCCAAGTGGTGCGCTCTTCGCCATCAAAATGGTCGCCGATGAGAACCACTCCAAGGTTGATGAGGCCGGCTGAGCCGATCCCGAGGAGAAATCGGGTTGCGACGAGCACCGCAAAGTTTGGTGCAAGAGCGGTGAGCAGTCCGCCGCTCCCGAATACCACCAGGCAGAGTGTGAGAATTGGGCGTCTTCCCCATCGATCAGCAGCAAAACCGATGATTGGGGCGAGGAAAATTCCTGGTAGTGATGCTGCTGCAACGAGTGGTCCGGCTGATCCTGCCGACCGATTAAACGTGTCGAGAATGTCGGGAAGAAGCGGTGAAACGAGGCTGTTTCCCATAATGCCGGTGAGCGTCACTGCGAAAACGAGTGGAAGAATCCGGTGGCCTGAAGATTGATGCACAGATGCACACCATAGGGTTTGGGATATGGCGTTGCCCGACTGATAACGTTGTCAAACGATGTCGCTATTTCTGCGCGATTACCTCAACGTTGTTTGGTTCGGACTGGCGGCGATGCTGTTGGCAGGTCTCCTGCTTGGCATTGCGGCGCTTATCCGACCTTCCCGACCCACCCCGGAGAAACTCCTTTCCTACGAGTCAGGTGTTGACCCGGTAGGTCTCGGGTGGTCTCAGAGCCAGGTCCGCTATTACGTGTTCGCACTGCTCTTCGTCATTTTTGACGTTGAGGCTGTCTTCATTTTCCCTTGGGCTGCTGCCATTGAGCGGTACGGAACATTTGGTCTCGTCACGATGCTGGCATTCATCGTGTTGTTGCTCGACGGACTCGTCTATGCCTGGAAGCGAGGACTTCTTCGATGGGTCTAGTCGACCGTGGCCGTTTGCCGGCTCCACTCACCAAACTGTTCAACATTGGACGCTCGTATTCGATGTGGGTGTATCAGTGGGGACTTGCGTGTTGCGCTATTGAGATGGGTGCGGCGTTTGGCTCACCCCGTTATGACGTCATGCGTCTCGGCGTGATTCCGTTGCCAGCGAGCCCCCGGCAGGCCGACCTTGTCGTGGTGTCTGGAACCGTCACCGACAAAATGGCTCCTGCGGTAAAACGCTTGTACGAGCAGATGCCTGAGCCGAAGTACGTCATCTCGATGGGTTCATGCGCAAACTGTGGCGGCCCGTATTGGGATTCCTATTCGGTTACGAAGGGTGTCGACCAGATCATCCCTGTTGATGTGTACGTCCCTGGGTGTCCTCCGCGTCCCGAAGCTCTTCTTGAAGGTGTCGTGCTATTGCAGCAGCGCATTAAGCACGAAGACATGGGCGCTCGTTGGCGTGGCGAGGGGTTCAAGCCAATCGTTCGCGATAGCGAGCCGATTGTCGTTGGGGGTGGCCCAATTGAGTGACACCGAAACGAGCGAAGAGACACCAATTGTTGACGAACTTCGTGATGAAATCGTTGCAAAGCTTCGGTCGGAACTGGGCGATGCGGTCGTTGATGTTCACCAGATTCCGGGTGTAGACCTCTGGGTTCGCGTGACTCCAGAGGCGTGGCGCGCGGCTGGCGAAGCCTTGCGTTCACAAGGTTTTGACTACTTCTGTTTCATTTCAGCAATGGATTGGATGCCATCACCTTTTGGTGACGGCGAGAACGATCCGACTGAAGAGGTAGAAGAGGATCCCTCTGCAAATGAGATTCGTCAGGGATATGCGGGCGGAGACACCCGCTTTCAAATGCTCGCCCGAGTGACCGACACCCGTCGTCATGTCAGTGTGACGCTGAAGGCCGATGTGCCAGAGGCAGCAGATGGTTCAATGTCGATCGCAACTTGGATACCGGTGTATGCCGGAGCGAACTGGCACGAGCGTGAAACGCACGAGATGTTCGGAATTGATTTCGATGGGCACCCGGACCTCCGAAATATGTACCTTCCTGGCGATTTTGAGGGGTACCCACTGCGGAAAGATTTCCCGCTGTTGGCACGTCTCGTGAAGCCATGGCCCGGAATTGTTGATGTAGAGCCAATGCCAGCATCAGATGATGATGAGGGAGATGACTCATGACGATGTTGTCCGAACGCCAGCAGTTGTCGTATATCGCTGCCCAAGCGGCTGATGCCCGACTCAACGTCGAGCTTGAAACCGAGGGCATGACGCTCAATATTGGGCCACAGCACCCAGCTACTCACGGAACACTGCGCATCATCGCTCGTCTTGATGGCGAGCAGGTCGTGTGGGCAGAGCCTTCAGCTGGCTACATGCACCGTGGCTATGAAAAGTTGACGGAAGTTCGCACCTTCCCTCAGGTCACTGCGTTGATCAATCGCATTGACTGGCTGGGTTCATTTGCAAACGAGGTGCCGTTCATTCTCGCTGCGGAGCAGTTGATGGAGGTTGAAGCTCCTCCCCGTGCGCAGCACATCCGAACGATCCTCTTTGAGTTGTCTCGTATCGCAAATGTCAGTTTGTTCCTTGGTGACCTCGGCGTTCAGATGGGCGCGGTGACCCCTGTGTTCATGGCGTTCCGTGACCGCGAGTACGTGTTGAACCTCATTGAAGGTGCAACCGGTGGACGCTTTCACCCAAACTTCGACCGCATTGGCGGTTTGAAAGATGATCTTCCAAAGGGATGGCTTGACGAAACCCGTCAGGTCATGAAGAAGCTTCGTAATTTCTGTGACGAGATTGAAGACTTGCTCTTTGGAAACGAGATTTTCCAGAGCCGTACACGTGGAATTGGCGTGATTCCGGCTGATGTTGCTCGCCAGTACGGATTGTCAGGCGCCAACCTTCGCGCGTCTGGCGTCGACTGGGACCTCCGCCGTGACCAGAAGCTTCCGCTCGCCTACGACAAGGTTGATTTCCGTGTCTGGACTCACCCCGATGGTGACTCATGGGCGCGGTGCTGGATCCGTCTGCAAGAGGTCCGCGAGGCAACGAAGATTGTCGACCAGCTCATTGAAACCTTGCCGTCTGGTCCAGTGATGGCCAAGGTCCCTCGCATTATCAAGGTGCCTGAGGGAGAGGCCTGGGTATCGACCGAGAATCCACTGGGCGAGATGGGTTATTACGTTGTCTCGAAGGGTGATCTCGGACCGTTCCGAGTGAAGATTCGCTCGGCGTCGTTCAACAACATTTCGATTACGCCTTGGGTGCTGAAAGGCGTGTACGTGCCTGACATCATCACGATTTTGGCGAGCCTGTACTT
>JAPOIQ010000101.1 GCA_029978815.1 bacterium | reverse complement strand
TGCTCAGACTCTGTATGCCAGTCAGTCTGAATCACCAACGGATCAGGACAAATATCGGTAAGAACACCAGCTTCAGCTACTGGAGCCGCCGTCGTTTCTTCTGTAGTTGATTCCTCTTCGGCTGCTGGCTCTTCTGCAGCATCGCCATCGTCGTCGCCGCCGCCACAAGCGGCAACGAGAGACACGGCGGTAGCGAGAGCTAACAGTGTTCTTAAGGATTTCTTTCGGGTTGATGTAATCAGCAAGGTTCTCCCCCTTGGATTGTGGTTGTGGGTGGGTGTGGTGGTAGGGACTAGGAAGTTACGAATCGACGCCTGATGATTCGTGCCATTTGCCAATGGCAACGTTTTGCAGCCAGCCAAAGAACAAGAAGACGACGACACCGAGCGCTGATGACATGATGACGGCAGCGAGGAGCTCTTCTCCTTCAAGTCGGCTTGAGTACCGCTTGAGAAGCTGGCCAATGCCAACTGCTCCTTGGCCAAAGAAATAGTCGCCGACGATGGCACCAATCACTGAAAGTCCGGCCGAGATACGAAGACCGGCAAAGATCGCTGGGCGAGCGGCGGGGAACATCAACTTGCGTAATCGGGTCAAACGAGATGCATGGTGCAACGTAAACAAATCGTGAAGCCCACGCTCGGCAGATTGCAGCCCGAACAACGTGTTCACGATGATGGGGAACAGAGAAATGATGACGCACACCGCAATACGTGACGTCGTTCCGTAGCCCCACCAAAAGCCGATGAGTGGAACGATGGCAAGAATTGGGATTGCCTGCAGCATCACCATGTAGGGGAAGATCGCTCGCTCGACGATCTTCGTCTGACTCATAATGGTTGCCAGAAAGAAGCCAATCGTGATCGAGATTGCGAGACCGATGAGGGCTACCCGAGTTGAGCTCCACAGTGCTTGCAAGATCTCGGAGAAGTGATCCCAATCTAAGAATCCGACCTGAAGGATCTCATGCGGAGGACGCAACAAGAATCGGCGCTCTTCGGTGAGCAAACCATATGACACGTAATACCACGCTCCAACGATGAGAGCGCCTAAGAAGAGCGGTGGAAGGAACTGGCGAGCAAGATCTGCTGCGCTGCGACGACGCTTCTTGCCACCCAAGACGGGAGCACCAGCATCCGCGCTCGAGCCATCATCGGCCGTGGAAATCTGCTGATCATCATCATGTGTAATGGTCATTGGTGGGAACCTCTCAACTCTCGCGAAATCTCACCGCTTAGCGCAGCGAATTCGGGGTCAAACCGCAGTTCTGGCTTTCGCGGGTAGTCAAATGGCACGTCGAATTCGGCAACGATTCGTCCGGGTCGGGCGCTCATGACCATCACCTTCGTCGACATGAAGACCGCCTCCGCAATGGAGTGGGTGATGAAGAGGCCAGCGAATCCTTCTGACTGAAAAAGTCGCTGCGTCTCATCATTGAGATGTTCTCGAGTGATCTCATCAACCGCGCCAAACGGCTCATCAAAGAGAAACACAGGAGGCTTGAGCGTCAGCGTGCGAGCAAGTGAGGCTCTCATCTTCATGCCGCCTGAGAGCGAGCGAGGATAGTGATTCACGAAGCCCGAAAGCCCAACGGTTTCGATTGCCTCAAGCGCCAACCGACGACGCTCATCCTTCGGAATGTCGTGTAACTCCGCCAACAACTCTACATTGCTCAGCACCGTACGCCAGGGCAGAAGAGTCGCATCCTGGAAGACGTAGCCCAATCGGTCTCGGTCAACCGTCACATTTCCGCCTGTTGCGTCGAGGAGTCCAGACGCAATCTTCAACAAGGTTGACTTACCGCAACCAGATGGACCGACGATCGTGACAAACTCGCCGCGCGAGATGTTGAGGCTCACGTCTCGCACAGCTTCTGTGCCATCGGGAAAGGTCATCTGGGTGTGGTCAAACGAAAGTACGGGCGTCCCCACTCCACTTGCCTTAACGGTGCTGTCGGCCGCTGTCATCGCTGCTCACCTTGGAATCGATTCACGGTCTTGAACATAGTCGGTTTGCGAACCCTAAACGGAATAAACGGAACCCATTCCCACGGTTTTTACTTAACTTTCCATAAATGTTCACAAAACAATGGCTGAATAGCGAGAAGCCTTCGGGTTAGGCACCTACTACTTGGCCCATTCAGGCACCCAACGACCGTTGTCGCCAACTGGTTGAACGTGAGATGCCACCCCTTCTGGAGTCCACCAATGAAGTGACAGCATGCCGGGTTCGCCGGTGTATGAAGTGGTCTCGCCGTTGAACGACGGAGAAACTTGTGCGGCAGTCGACGGGGATGCAAACGCAACCGTTCCACCCCACGAAGCGGTTGCGGGCCGATGTAGGTGGCCCGATATCACCGCAGCCACGTTTGGATACTTCGCAACAACTGCAGCCTCGCCCTCAGCGCCACGCAGCCCATAGGTATCCATGAAACCGATGCCACTCTTGAAAGGGGGATGGTGCTGCACGATGAGAACCTCTCGGTCACATCTTTCACCAAGTTGGACATTTAGCCACTCCAACTGGGTTGCATCGAGCGCACCGGCATGTTCACCAGGGACAGTCGTGTCGAGCACAATAAGTGAGAGCGAACGTCCGTCTCGTTCCGCATCAATCACGTAATCGATTGGCTCGTTACCCGAACCCACTGAGGAAAGCTGGGGAAACAAGGCCCGGAGGCCAGCGCGATCGTCGTGATTTCCTGCGACGACGATAAAGGAGTCGAGGCTGCTCCCGAGCACTTCCTTGAGATGTTCATATTGGTCTGCCTGGCCATCGTTCACTAAATCGCCGGTCAGCACGACGAAATCAGGCGTTGGAGCGATGTTTTCAAGTGACGCCAGTGCAAGTGAAAGATTGGCTGCGGTGTCGACCACACCCTCCATCAACTTGCCTCGCGCGAAAATGTGGGGGTCACTGAGTTGTGCAACCAGCATGGCCGCGAGCCTATTGCAGACCGAGCGTCAACGAAGCGACGACAATCGAGGAGCGGGCATCATCGACCAAAATTAAATTCCCGGATTTCCGCCATCTGCTCCCCAATGCGTTCAACCGCGTGATTGAACAACTCGGCGCCACGCTCAGCGTTCGCTCCCGTCGGGTCACCGATATAACCAGCATCATCAAAGTCGTTCGACAGCCAACCGAACGCAACCGACCCTCCGAACTTCACGTGTTCATTTTCGGCTAGCGCCTCAGGAACTTTTCGCTCGGCGCGGCTGAGGTCGACAAGATTCGGCCGAAGATGCATAAACACTGACGTCTCGTTGAGTCCTCCGTGAATACCCATTCCTAACTCGTCTTCGGTGGACGAGCCTCCGTACGCGGGCGGGAGAGATGGATGAACGAGAAACGTCTTGAGTCCGTACGCCAGCCGAAGTTCGCGTAACGCAGTGTTGAGCAGCGTGGTGTTACCACCGTGGCCGTTGAGTAGCACAAGTCGCTCGGCCCGGGTCGTTGAAATCGAACGGCCGATGTCATGGAGTATCGACATCATCGTCTCAGCCGAATACCAGAGAGTGCCTGAACTCCAGGCGTGCTCGTTTGACTTCGATATTGATAGCGAGGGGAGTTGCCAGAGATCAAGATCGCCACCGAACCGCCGCACAACCTCAGTCGTCGTTTCGGTTGCGATAACGTCATCGACCGACATTGGTAAGTGCGGGCCATGTTGCTCGACGGCTCCAACCGGTAACACGATGATGGATTCTTCAGAAATGACATCACCAATATCTGGACCCACGATGTCGGCGTATCGACGGCTTTCGCTTGCGTTCATAGCCATGAATCTACGCCGAAGAATATGATGCTCACATGACCCAACCTCGAACCCTCATCTCCGGCGGCGTACTTGAGGATGGTTCGACTCCACACATTCTCGTGGATAGCGATGGTCGCATCATCGAGGTTTCGGAGCGAGAAGGTGACGTCTCAAGTGACAACGTCGATCACGTAAATCTCGATGGACGCCTTGTCGTCCCCTCTTTAGTTGAACCTCACGCACATCTCGATAAATCGCTCACCGCAGATGTCGTACCTAACCCGAAGGGCGACTTGATGGGGGCAATCCATGGGTGGCGAGACGCTGAAGCTTCGGGAGTAATCGGTCACGAAGAAATGGTTGCTCGAATCCGCCGCTCGCTGGAGATGCTGCTCGCAAGCGGGGTTACCGCGGTTCGAAGTCACATCAATGTTGGTGGACCGGTCTCGACCCGTTATCTCGTTGCCGCCATCGAGGCCGCAGCAGCGTTCAGGCAGCGTATGGACATTGAGTTTGTTGCACTGACGTATATGCCGATGAGCGGTGAGGGGAGTGACCTGAACCTCGCAGCCCTCAGCGACGCAATCGAACTTGGAGTAGAAGTCATTGGTGGATGCCCTCACCTTGAGCCTGATTCAGACTCATGCGTTTCGAAAGTGTTCGAACTCGCTGAGCGTCATCAACGCAAAGTTGATCTGCATGTTGATGAGACTCTCGACCCTGCAGCGTTGACGATTAATGATGTGGTTCGATACTCGAGTGGCTCTGGGATTTTGACCACCGCAAGCCACTGCGTGAGCCTTGGAATGCTTCCTGTTGAGCAGGTTCTGCCGCTAGCCGAGAACATCGCCGCAGCGGAGGTGTCCATCGTTGCGTTGCCGCAAACCAACCTGTTTCTGCAAGGGCGCGATGACCCGGTGGCGACACCTCGAGGCCTTACTGCTATTCATGCGTTGGTGGCGGCTGGAGTGAATCTTGTCGCAGGAGCGGACAACGCTCAAGATCCTTTCAACTTTGTGGGAAGGAACGATCCATTCGAGACGGCTGCATTGATGGTGATGGCGGGCCACATGCTCCCAAGCGACGCATTTGCAACCATTTCGGCTAATCCACGCAAAGCCCTCGGGATGCCTGAAGTCTCAATCGAGGTTGGCAAACCCGCAGACCTTCTCGCTGTGCGAGCAGGTTCGACTCGTCAGGCAATTGCAGAGGCACCAGCCGATCGAATTGTCTTAAAGGGTGGACAAGTCGTCGCCCGCACCAGCGCAATGAGCGAGTTCCCACCGGTTATCACCTAATCTCGGCGCCATGGCGCAGCGCATGGCCCTATATCTGCAAGACAAGCATCCGATCTCCTATGAGATCGAAATGGCGAAGTACGCAGAAGAACAGGGATTCTCCGAAATTTGGCAGGCCGACACTCGTCTCGCCCGAGACTGCGTCGTGTTAATGAGCGCGCTGCTCACCGAGACAAAGCGCCTGCGAATCGGTTCTGGTGTGTTGCCCATTTGGACCCGCAACCCCGCAGTCATCGCGGCAACGTGGAGCACCATGTGGGAACTGGGTGGTCTCGTCGATGGTGAAAGTCGCGTGATGTGCGGCATTGGCGCATGGTGGGAGCCAATTGCGAGCCGTGTTGGTGAGAATCGTCGACTTCCGCTTCGAGCGATGCGTGAG
>JAPOIQ010000100.1 GCA_029978815.1 bacterium | reverse complement strand
GCACCAAGTGAGAAGTTGATTCCGGCCCGCCGGGCGAGATCCTCGCAGCGTTGGTGGACTCGACGCAGTCGATTTCGATCGATATCAAGGTTGGTACTCGAATGATCGATAAGCGCTTCAACGCGTTCGGTGAGATCTACGGGACGGTCGTCGGGTAGACCGGTGGCGATGTCTCCTTCGTCGAGGAGAGCTGCAACAGCAACGGCGGTTGCGGTGGGTTGTGCGATCACCATCCTTGACAATCTCGGGTGAAGCGGCAACCGCAGCATGTGTTCGCCGACTGCGGTGAGACCGTCGGCATCTATTGCTCCCAGAGTGGTGAGGAGCTGGTGTGCAGTCTTGAGTGATGCTGCTGATGGCTGTGTAGGCAGGCGAAGTTGTGTTGGGTCACCTCCCCATTTCGCAATTTCGAGAGCGAAATTGCTGAGCTCAACCGAGTTGATTTCTGGTTCAGGAAATGCGAGCCGGCTGCCGTGTTCAACTTTGCTCCAGAGCCGGTACGCAACTCCTGGTCCGGTGCGGCCGGCACGACCTGAGCGTTGCTCTGCTGATGAACGGCTTGTCGAAATTGTCGTGAGTCGAGTCATGCCGGTTCGGCTATCGAAACGTGGTGCGCGAACGAGGCCTGAGTCGATGACGACTCCCACCCTGTCGACCGTCAATGATGTTTCGGCGATGTCGGTGGAGAGAATGATGCTGCGAGTTTGGTGCTCACGCCGAAGTGATGCGTCTTGTTCGTCTTTAGGGATCGACCCTGCGAGACGGTGAACAGAAATGTTGTCGCCGATGACATTGCGCAGTGCGTCCCTGAGACGATTGATCTCTCCGATGCCAGGCAGGAAGACCAACAGGTCGCCGTGGTCAGTGGACAGCGCTTCAACAATGACAGCTGACAGTGCGCCAATGAGTTCGTTTGAGGTCGGCTGTCGTGCGTTTCGACGGTTGTTGCTCATCGGTCGCCAGCGGAGGTCAATGTCGTATTGGCGCCCCTCGCATGAGAGCACGGCCGCCCCGTCGAGCAACCGACTCATTCGATCGGTGTCGGCGGTTGCAGACATCGCGCAGATGGCGAGATCGGGTCGAAGGGTTGCACCAACTTCGAGACTAAATGCGAGTCCGAGATCTGTGGTGAGGTTTCGTTCGTGAACCTCGTCAAAAATGAGAGCACCGATGCCGGGTAGTTCGGGGTCGTGTTGTAGCCGTCGAGTGAGGATTCCTTCGGTGACCACTTCAATCTTTGCTCGATCGCCGATGATGGCCTCGTCGCGGGTTCGGTAGCCAACAAGTTCCCCAAGTGTTGTTCCTGAGAGATCAGCCATGCGCTGAGCAACTGCTCGGGCTGCTACCCGTCGAGGTTCGAGCACGACGATGCGGCCATTGATTCGAGGGTCGCCGAGAAGGTGTAGTGGAACGAGCGTTGATTTTCCTGCGCCCGGTGGGGCAGTGATGACGCATCGGCGAGTCAGTCCGAGTGTTTCACCGATGTCATCAAGAATTGCCTGAATAGGAAGGTCGGGCAGCGAAAAGTCGTGGGACGTTGGGCTGCTCACGGGTGATTCAGCCGAGAGCGGGAGAACCCGCGAATGCGACAGGGTCGCCTGGCAGCGGGATAGTGGGTGTCTTCCACGCCGTTGCCGCTGTGATGGCTTCTGCCACCTTCCGCCATTCCGCAGGGTTCCAGCCTTCTGCGATTGCATCGACGGAGCCGTCAACCCGAATGAATGCGAATGCCGGGATGGCTGAGATGCCGAGTGCTTTCACGACCGTTCGATCAGGGTCGATAAAGGTGAGGAACTGATCTGCGATTGGGCCGAGAAATTGGCGCGTGTCGGCCTCATCTGAGGTGAGGAGAAGATTGACACGGGCGTGGCAACCGCGAAGTTCTTCCAGCAGCCGAACGGCGGATTTCAGTATCCACGAACTCTCATTTGTGTAGGGGTCAAGGACGACCGTTGCCATGTGGAACGTCGTCAGCCACTCAGAGAGCGCACGACCATCGCGGCCGATTGGTTGCAAGTTGAGATCATCAGCAAGTTTCACTGCCACAAGATGCGATCGTAGCGAGTTAGGGGTGGAGCCCACCAACATCATGGCGAAGTCGCAGGAGAGAAGCCGCAGCTCGTTCTGACGGTTCGTTGGATTGATCTGTACTGTGGCGTCGTGCACCCGTTGGAATATTTGCGCTCTGTCGCCCGTCATCAACGGGCTGACGCATGGTCGGTTGCGATCGAATTTGTTGATCTTGTTGGAGGATGGGGTCTCGAGGGCGCCGAACTGTCGGTGGCGGCACGACGGCTGTTGCATCGTCGCCCGGATGCAGCTCCGTTGTGGTGGGCTGCCTCCCAGCTTGTGCTTGCGGCTGATCCGGTGCACCTGGCACAGCAATTGAGGGACGATCTCCTCATGCCACAACAAGAAGTTGAACACGACGGATGGCGGGTCGAAGCGGCTGCCGCCCATGGCGACTTCCTCATACTTGTCGACAATGAGTACAACCGTTTTGCAGAGGCTCAGGCGCTTGAGATTCCAGTGATGGTGAATGTTCCTGCGGGGTCACGAATTCCTGCCCAATACGTCGAGCGGGTTGTTGAAGGCTTGAAGTCCCGCGGCGACACTGCGGTGGAATGCTCGGTCGACGGTGTGATTGTGATTGACGGCGGCCGAGCAGCCCCGTTTGCTGCAGAACTTCTGCGGCGATCTGCCATCTGAGAACACTCGGTGGCGAGGTTGTCTGTCCTCGTAATCGATTGACAACTACCATCTCAACGTGGGCCGAATTCTCATACGCAATGGCACGGTCGTGTCTCCAAGTGGTTCGTGGGCAGCAGATGTCCTTGTTGATGGCGAGATAGTTGTTGGGCTCTTTGAGCCGTCCGCTGTTGAGGCACTTGGTATTACTGCAGATCGCACGATTGATGCGGCTGCCCGTTATGTCATTCCCGGTGGGGTGGACGTGCACACCCATATGCAACTTCCGATGGGTCCAACGTTTTCTTCTGACACCTTTGAGACCGGAACAATTGCGGCCGCCTGGGGTGGGGTGACGACCATTGTGGATTTTGCTTCCCAACAGGTGGGTGAGCGGGTGATGGATGGGCTCGAGGCCCGCCATGGTGAAGCGGCAGGTAACTGTGCGATCGACTACGCCTTTCATCAGACCATTGGGGGTGTCGATGATGAATCGCTCCTCGCAATTCGCCAACTCGTTGAACGTGAAGGTGTATCGAGCATCAAGTTGTTCATGGCGTATCCCGGGGCCTACTACTCCGATGATGGTCAGATTCTTCGAGCAATGCAGGTGGCTGGTGAGCTCGGTGTGATGACGATGATGCACGCGGAGAACGGCATCGCCATCGACGTCCTTCGAGCTCAAGCGATTGCGAAGGGTGACACCGACCCCATCTTCCACGCGTTAACTCGCCCGCCAGAACTGGAAGGTGAAGCAACACATCGTGCCGTGCAACTGGCGAAGGTCGCCGGTGACGCTCCGTTGTACATCGTTCACCTCTCAGCTGCGGACGCGTTGGAAGAAGTTGCTCGAGCCCGTCACCGTGGGCAGAACGTATTCGCAGAAACCTGTCCGCAGTACCTGTGGCTCAGTCTTGAAGAGCACCTTGCGCAACCCGGCTTTGAAGGGGCGAAGTGGGTATGTTCCACCCCGCTTCGCTCATCTCATGATCATCACCAACGAGACCTATGGACAGGACTTCGCAATGACGACCTCGCCGTGGTGTCGACCGATCATTGCCCGTTCTGTATGAAAGATCAGAAAGAACTCGGTCTCGGAGACTTCACAGCGATTCCAAATGGCATCGGTGGCGTTGAACACCGTATGGAGCTGATGTTCCAGGGTGTTGTGAACGGCGAAATCACTCTTGAACGTTGGGTGGAAACATGCTGTACGACACCGGCTCGTCTCTTCGGTATGCATCCTCAGAAGGGCGAAATTTTGCCGGGTGCAGATGCTGACATCGTCATTTGGGATCCAAATGCGACAACCACGATCGGGATCAACGACAAGCACCACATGAATATGGATCACTCAGCCTTTGAAGGCTTTGTCGTTGATGGACGAGTCGAGACGGTGATGAGTCGGGGAAAAATTCTCATCGAGAACGATCAATTCGTGGGAACCGTTGGTCACGGTCAGTTCCTCAAGCGCGGGCTTTCCGCGGAGCTGCGTTGATGTCTGAGCTGACAGCTGGGTCTTATGACGCGATCATTTTTGATGCCGGTGGAGTCTTTGTGCTGCCCGACCCCACAGTGATCGCTCCGCTCCTTGCGCCCTTTGGCGGCTCACTCGATCTCGAACAGCATCGCCGGGGGCATTACGCCGCAATGGCCGCAAAATCTCGTGCAGATGATGCTGAGTCAAATTGGCAAACGTACAACGAGACGTACGTTGAGACCGTTGGGGTTGATCCGACGATGACCGCGATCGCTGCAAGGTTGCTTGAACGCACGAGGTCAGCAGATCTTTGGCGTTATCCAATCGCGGAAAATGTTGATGCGATCGGCGTCCTTGAACGACACGGGGTTCCGATGTCAGTGGTGTCAAATGCTGCAGGGCAAATCGAGTGGGTGCTCGAATGGGCAGGGGTGTGCCAGCGAGGTGAAGGCCCCCTCGTGTCGATGAGAATCATCATCGATTCCGAGGTTGTCGGAGTTGCCAAGCCGGACCCGCAAATTTTTGAATTTGCGTTGGTGGAGCATTCAGAGTCGCCTCGAGAACGGATCCTTTATGTTGGCGACTCAGTGAGTATGGACGTCAACGGCTCAAGAGCCGCAGGTCTCGTGCCAGTGCTGATCGATCCGTTTGACGATCACGAGGGGGCAGATTTCGCCCGCGTCAGATCTGTCGGCGATCTTGTCGAACTGTTCGTGAACTAAGTTCTGAGGAATTGCTTAGGCACCGAGTCGGCGGGCGATGACCTTGAGACACAACGTCTCATCCGCACCTTCAAAGATTGAGAGCACTCGAGCGTCGACGAAGAGACGGCTGACGGCGTATTCCTCTGCGTAGCCCATTCCACCGTGGATTTGCATCGCCTCACGGGTCACCCATTCGGCTGCCTTGCACACGTACGCCTTGATCATCGAGGCCTCGAGGGTGCCCTCCCCCTTGGCCATCATGGTGGCGACCGTGTACGCGTACTGGCGGGAACCCCGGATGATGGCGTTCATGCGGCCGAGCTTCGCTTGGGTCAGCTGGTAGTCGAGCACGGTCTGACCGAAGACCTGTCGGTCTGACGCGTACTGGAGCGCTGCGTCGTAGGCAGCCTGCATGACACCCACGGCTCGGGCCGCCGTCTGCAGCCGGCCGTTCTCGAACCCGGCCATCTGCATGTAGAAGCCTTGACCGAGGCCGCCCTCGCCGCCGATGAGGTTCTCGGCGGGCACGAGCCAGTTGTCGAAGGCGATCTCGAAGCTGTGCATCCCTCTGTACCCCAGGGTGGCGATGGCCCGCCCTTCCAT
>JAPOIQ010000202.1 GCA_029978815.1 bacterium | reverse complement strand
GGTCTGCGCTGAGATGTTGAGGACTGGTACGACAACATTTTTTGATATCTGCGAAGCTCCCGGAGCGTTGTCAGGCGTGCTTGAAACAGAAGCTGAGCAAGCCCGCCGATCTGGACTTCGAGGAATCTTCAGTTTTGAGGCAACCGAACGAGCAGGCTCAACGGTCGCTGAACTTTCCCTGCAAGAAAACCTTGACTTCATCGACGAGCATCGCGATGACGAACTCATCTCAGGCGCAATGTCGTGGCACACCGTGTTTACCTGCTCACCTGGTTTCATTGAACGCGCCGCAACAGAGGCACGATCAAGAAATACGTGGTTTCATGCGCACTGCAACGAGGGCACCCACGAAGGCAACTGGGCTCGTGAACATCTTGGTCAAGACACGATGGCGTTCTACCGTGACCTCGGAATTGCAAGTTCATCCTTCCTCGCAAGTCAATGTGTGCAGATGACAGATGACGAACTCGAGATCATTGCAACGAGCGGTACCCGAGTCAGTCATATGCCTCTGTCTAACTGCGAAGTGGGCGGAGGCATTGCGCCAATCTCCGAACTTCAGTCCAAGGGTGCGACGATCGGCCTCGGGACCGACGGATACGTCAACGACATGTACGAAGTGATGCGAGGAGCATTCTGGCTCCAGAAAGCACGTCTCTTAGACCCCTCAGCAACTCCGGCCCATGACGTACTCCACATGGCAACTGAAGGCGGAGCGAAAGCGCTTGGAATTGATCGGTTAGGTCGTCTCGAACCAGGTTGGAAAGCGGATCTTCAAATCGTCAAACTTGACCTTCCCACTCCGATTGACCCAACGACATTCGCAGACCAACTTGTGCTGTGGAGGAGCGGCCACCACGTACGCGACGTCATGGTGGCAGGGAAGTGGCGGGTTCGCAATGGTGAAGTACTTGGAATTGATGTCGAGCGGTCAGGTGCGCGAATCCGGGAGGAAGCGAGCAGGTTGTGGGGTCGATAGACCTACTGCAACAAGCCCTCAACGCCGTGAAAAGCGGCGGGAAGGCTGCGATCGCAACTGTCGTGCGAACAGACCGATCAGTGCCGCGTCGGGTCGGTGCATCAATGCTCATCCTCGATGACGGAACCCGACGGGGAACAGTGGGTGGGGGCGAGATGGAAGCCCGGGTGGTTGCTGAAGCCGTCGCAGCGATGTCCGATGGCAGACCTCGGCTCGTCAATTACCGACTTGTTGACCCCGCAACCGGTGACCCCGGTGTGTGCGGAGGGGAGATGGACGTCTACGTTGAACCGTATATGGATACACCAACACTCCTCGTTATTGGTGCAGGTCATGTTGGAAAGGCCGTATCGGAGCTTGCTCATTGGACTGGGTGGGAGGTGCATCTCTGGGACGATCGTTCTGAACAGACCTCAGAACTGCCAGAAGGTGTACATGGGCACGGAGGGAACCTCTCATCAGCGCTTTCTCACATTCCTCTTGACTCGCGCTCCGCAATCGTCATGGTGACAAGAAATGTGGCCATCGATGTTGAACTGGTCCCGATTGTTGTGCAACAGCAAGCGGCGTATATCGGACTCATGGGCAGCGCTCGTCGATGGGCAACAACTCGGGACTCGCTTCTGCAGGCGGGATGCACCGATGGTGATATCGAACGCATCTCGACACCGATAGGCCTCGAGATTGGCGCTGAAACTCCTGAGGAGATTGCGATCAGCATCATGGCCGAGGTTGTGCGTGCGACCACCACACGATGATCTGATCGTTGTTCGGGGAGGGGGCGACATTGCGACGGGAGTCGTGTGGCGACTTCATCACGCAGGATTTCGAGTGCTCGTCACCGAATTGTCTTCGCCCCTTTCAATTCGTCGGACGGTCTCACTGTCGACCGCAATTTCGGAAGGGCAGATTGAGATCGAGGGACTGGTCGGTCGACGGTGTGAAAGTAACACCGCCGTTCATCGATGCTGGGAGTTGGGTGAGATTCCACTGATCGTTGCGCCAATGCTGAGCGACATTGATCTTGATGACCGAATGACTGCGGTGATTGACGGTCGTCTCGCAAAGCGCCCTCTCGACACAACCATTGCGGATGCGCCGCTGGTGATTGGTTTGGGCCCTGGATTCATTGTTGGTGAGCACTGTCATGCAGTTATTGAGACCATGCGAGGCCATCGTCTGGGGAGGGTTCTCCTCGAAGGATCTGCCCAGCCGAACACAGGCAGTCCAGGTGTCATTGAAGGCAAGTCGTCAGAACGGGTCCTGCGCGCCATGCAACATGGCACCGTCGAGTGGTACGCCGCCATCGGTGATTGGGTGGAAGTTGGAACTGTGATGGGCGCCATTCACGGCGAGCAGGTAATTGAGGTAAAGGCACCATTTACCGGAATGATTCGCGGCTTGATTACACCAGACACTCAAGTGTCGAATGGCGTGAAGATTGCTGATGTTGACCCAAGGAATGATCCCTCTGCGTGCCACCAAATTTCTGATAAGGCGTTGGCGATTGGTGGTGGTGTCGTCGAGGCTCTCTATCGCTTACGTGTCGAACAATGACCGCGATCCCAAGCAGGCATCTCGCAACTGCACTTCGCCTCGGTCCGCGTGAACTCATCACCCTGATTGGGGGAGGTGGGAAATCGACCCTGCTGTTTCAACTTGCGCGAAGTCTCCAGGGCTCAACCATCGTGACGACGACAACAAAGATGGGGGAGTTTCAAACTGGAGGATTCGAAGTGTTCGACGCTCAAGATTTCGAGAGCCTGCCCCTCCAGAAGCGTCACGAGCCAGTCTTCATTCGCCATGGGGTTCGGAACAACAAGTCGATTGGGGTTCGTCCCGAATTCTGTGATGAATGGTTCGAGGATGAGTCGATCTGCGACAACCTTCTCGTTGAGGCTGACGGGGCGCGACACCGGCCATTCAAGGCGCCCGCAAATTTCGAACCAGTTTTCCCACGACTCACAACAGTGGTGCTGTCGGTGATTGGCGCAGATGCTCTTGGTCGAGTCATTGCCGATCAGTGCCATCGACCATTGAGGGTCGCCGCTGTAGCGGGATGCAGCCCGTATGAACGACTCACTCCCCAACGCGCCGCAACAGTCCTGACCGCTCCAAACGGAGCAATGAAGGGAAGTCCCGAAGCAGCCAGGAAAGTCGTCGTGATCACGAAAGTACCCGCACACGATGATGACCCGCTCACGGCTTCTCTCGTTGCTGAACTTCAGGCTTCGTTAGCTGGGGCTATCGAGGTCGTCTCGGTTGAATACGAACAACTTGGATAGTTTCGAGCGACATGATTTCACTTGCGTTGAACATCATCCCGGATGGTTCGATCCGCTCAGTTGTAGAGCTCGCAAAGACCGCCGAAGCATCAGGCTTCGACACCTGCAGGCTCTACGACGAAGGGCTCGCAACCCATGACGTATATGTAGCCGCGTCCGCAGTCGCAGTCGAGACATCATCAATTCGCATCGGTCCCGGAATCACTAATCCGTTTACTCGACACCCGGGTCAAACAGCTGCGGCCATCGCAAGCCTCGGCGAATTAAGTGATGGTCGTGCTGTCGCTGGCTTTGGGGCAGGAGGATCTCTCACTCTTGACGCCCTTGGCCTGACGCGTTCGCGTCCTGTCAAAGCTCTAGAGGAGCTCATCTATATATGCCGTTCGCTGTGGTCTGGTCAACAAGTCGAATTCGAAGGTGAAACTATTTCATTACATCGCGCCACGCTTGCTCGTCCTCATCCTCAGATCCCGATCT
>JAPOIQ010000161.1 GCA_029978815.1 bacterium | reverse complement strand
TGGGTGCTCAACGGTCAGAAGATCTGGACATCGGCAGGACACCTTGCTGATCACATCTTCACCCTCGCTCGCACTGATCCTGATGCGCCGAAGCACAAGGGAATTTCATTCCTTCTCGTCGACATGCGTCAGCCCGGGGTTGAGGTTCGCCCGATCAAAATGCTGAACGGTGACTCAGAGTTCAACGAAGTGTTTTATACCGATGCAGTCTGTCCAAAGGACAATGTCGTTGGAGGAGTGAACAACGGATGGGCTGTTGCGATGACGCTACTCGGCTTTGAGCGAGGTGAATCTGCAGCAACGATGCCGATTCGTTTCCAAGCAGAAATCGACCGCTTGATGATGCTCGCTGCTGAGCGCGGATTGACGAAGGATCCAGTGATCCGTCAGGAGTTGATGAATGCCTACGCGAAGGTCCAGATCATGCGCTACAACGGCATGCGTGTGTTGACCCAATTCTTGAAAGGTCATCATCCTGGGCCGGATGCAGCCATTTCGAAACTGTATTGGAGCGAGTATCACCTCACGGTGACGGAGTTGTCGACGAAGATTCTCGGGGCTGAGGCAATGGTCCCAGCAGGTCGTCGCCCGTCTTCATCGTTCCAAACTGACGATACGGGTGCGCCGAACTCCTCAGCGTCATGGGTCGGAACATTCCTGTCGGCGCGAGCCGGCACGATTTATGCCGGATCATCCCAGGTTCAGCGAAACATCATTGGTGAGATGGTGCTCGGGTTGCCAAAGGAGCCTCGTCCAGCGTGAGCGTCGCGGTTGCGAGGATGCGATTCGTCCTTGCAGTAGTTATTGCCGTTGGGCGACGCCCGAGCCTGTGGGTCACTGCTGTAAGGCAGGTGATGTTGCTCGCTCCGAAGGGTTGGACGAGACGGATGCCGTTCCTCCCGCTGCCGGCCCCCGATTACCTTGCGTTCAGAACGCTTACTCAATACGGGTCGGCTCATCACACACCAACCTCAAAAGATGTGGTGGAATATCTTTCGTGGTGTGGCCAAATGCGTCGACTAGCAGATCATTGATCCTGCAAAGCGTGAAGGCTTAGCCGATGCGGAACGTGCTCGTACTGAATGCAAGTTTCGAGCCGTTAAGTGTGGTGTCTGCGCGACGAGCAACATGTTTGGTGCTCGCCGAAAAAGCTGAAATCATTGAGGCTGGTGAAGAGCTCGTGAGGTCGCCATCTGTTGCGATGAATATCCCGCTTGTCGTCAGGCTTCGATACATGGTGAAGGCCCCTCGCCAGCGTCGAGCCGTTCTGTCAAGGCGGGCGGTATTCGCTCGTGATGACTACGAATGTCAGTACTGCGGAGGCCATGCTGACTCGATAGACCATGTCGTCCCTCGTTCGCGAGGAGGAATGCATAGCTGGGAAAACCTTGTTGCCGCCTGCAAACCATGCAACCTTGCAAAGCGAGATCGCACCCCTGAAGAAGCAGGGATGCTGCTGAAGCGCCCTTCGGTTGCACCTAAGTCGCCGGCATGGGTGGTGATCGGCGTTTCGCGAATGCCTTCAGCGTGGCGCGCCTATCTTCCGGTTGCGAGTTGAGCACCGAGTCACTCATCCGAAGTGCCTCCGCTGGGGAGCTGCATGCGGTTGCGCCGATCTGGCGGCAGGGTGTTCGCATTGTTCGGTGTCTCCCGACGGCGCCCGCTCTTGTACTTGGTTCTCGGCAAACAGATGACATCGTTGATCGGTCCGCACTCGAACGAGAGGGCCTTGTGATGTTTCGCCGCCGTTCTGGAGGAGGGGCGGTCCTTGTTGATGCATCCCATTCGGTGTGGATTGACATTGAAATTGGAGTCGAGGACCCCCGTTATTGCGCTGAACCAATGTCGATGATGGCGGAAGTGGGCCGTTGGTGGATGAAGGCGCTTGCGGCGCTCAACTGTTGCCCACCCGATATCTGGCAGTTCGAAGGTGCAATGGAGTGCGATGCCGGGGGCGACGTCATCTGTTTTGCTGGTCGAGCGCATGGCGAACTCATGGTGGGTGAGTCGAAACTCGTTGGCCTAAGTCAGCGTCGGACGCGTGATGGTGCCCGGGTTCAGGGCCAACTGCACTTTGGCGACCCGACCGATGTCATGCTAGCTGTGCTTGCTGAACATAGAGCTCATGTTCGGAGGCCGGCACTTCTTCCTTGGTCATCTTGGGGCATCATTGACTCGGATTTGCTTGCGGCACTGACTACTGCGGCTGCCTAGTTTCGAACAGAGCGCTGTGAGATCGACGAGAAAGTCGGCGATATTTCCTCTGTCGTGATCGCCTCGAACCCCTCCGGTCCGTTCGCTTCATCACAATCTCTTGCCGAAGTTCGTTTGTTTTCAACACAGTCGTGGTTGGGATGTCCCTACTTGTGGGAGTAATTGGTGAAGAATGGTTGATATTGGTGTGAATAGGTGAAATACTTATTCGGCTCACGAGATCCCGCAACTCATGAGCCGAGGCGGAGCGGAAAGAAAAGGGAGGGACAGATGTTTGTCGGCGTATACGACCGCAGCATCGACGACAACGGTCGTCTTGGCCTTCCTGCTCCATTCCGCACCGAACTCGGTGACCGTTGTTACGCAACCCTTGATCCTCAAGGTTGCATCACCCTCCGGACGGTCGCCGTATTCGAATCCGAAGCCAACGATGTCATCGAGGCCGTGAAGTCCGGCTCTGCCACTCCAACCCAACGGCGATCCGTTGCAACACGAACGGTGTCGGTATCGGTTGACAAGCAGGGACGGCTCACGCTCGATGAAAAGGCCCGAGAGTTTGCAGGACTTACCGATGGGGATCAGGTCATGATCGTCGGAAACCTCAACTCAATCGAGGTGTGGCGACCTTCTCGCTACGAGACCGTCGAGGCCGAAGACTTGCATGAAGCGAACCCGCGAGTGTGGCAGGACTGATGTCAGTGGCAGACGCGGAACGCGCTTCGTTCTCTCATGAACCCGTGATGCGTGACGAGATTGTGGACGTTTTTGCAAACGTTCCACCTGGGACAATTCTTGACGCAACCCTCGGTGGCGGTGGGCACTCCGAGGCACTCCTAGATTCTCGGCAAGATCTTGATGTCATCGGACTCGATCGAGATCCAGATGCAATTGCTGCTGCAACAGATCGCCTTGAGCGTTTCGGGACCCGATTTCGTACAACCATGCGGCGCTACGACGACGTTGATGGGGGGCTTGCTGAACATGGAATTGAGCGTCTGAGCGGAGCGCTCTTCGACCTTGGCGTCTCTTCGTACCAACTTGACGAAGCAAGCCGAGGATTTAGCTACCGCCACGATGGGCCACTCGACATGCGGATGGGGCCAGACGCAACTTGGACCGCGGATGATGTCGTGAACGGCTATGACGTAAAGAGGCTTGCTGAGATCATTCGTCGCTACGGGGAAGAACGATTCGCAACGCGTATTGCACAAGCGATCGTTGCGGCGCGACCAATTGAGACGACCAATCAGCTCGCAGAAGTCGTTGTTGCAGCGATCCCGGCGCCAGCACGTCGCACCGGCGGGCACCCAGCGAAGCGCACATTCCAGGCCATTCGAATCGAAGTGAATGGTGAACTTGATGCTCTGCCAACCGCAATTGATGCGGCAATCGACCGCATTGTGCCCGGCGGTCGAGTGGCGGTGCTGTCGTATCACTCAGGTGAAGACCGAATCGTGAAACAGCGGATGATCAACGCGGCAGATCGCTGCGAATGTCCTCCCGAATTGCCGTGCGTCTGTGGAGCGGTGCAGACCGTACGCATTGTTCGAAAGGTCGCAAAGAAGCCATCGGCAGGTGAGATGGAGCGCAACCGCCGGTCAACATCGGCACGACTGCGAGTGGTTGAGCGCATCGAGGAGGAATCCTGATGGCGATCGCGCTTCGCAAACCAGCAAACAGATCGGCTGGTCCTCGGCGGCCCGCCCTTCGAGTCGTCGAAGTTCGCCGCCGGACAACACGTGTGGTGGTCTTCACAGCCACGTTGATTGCGTTGGGTCTCGGGACTCTTGCAGTAATTCATACACAGATTGCGTCACGCCAAGCGGTGATCGATGAACTTGATCGGAGAATCGCTGAGGAGAATGATCGCTTCGACACTCTTCGTGCCGTGCGAGCCGAGCTTCGGGCTCCGGCACGACTCGACCAGCGGGCGCGTGAACTTGGAATGGCTCCTGCGCTTGACAGCAGTTTTCTCTCAGTAGACCCGCTCGTTCTCGCAATGGCGATGGCCTCGACGAGTGCCGATAATGATGTCGTTGACGTCCCGGACTACCTCGGACCGCTCGACCAATTCCGCATGGTCAAGATCATGAATGGGATGGACCGATGAGCCGACGAGAACTACCGCAGCGCTCAGCTCGACGCTCAGCCCCGTCGGTTCAAAAACGCACTCGTTCGACAGCAACAAACAAGCGGCCGACGTCGTCGCAACGGCGTCCCGAAACCACATCTGCCTCCT
>JAPOIQ010000189.1 GCA_029978815.1 bacterium | reverse complement strand
CATTCGTCTTGGAATTTCTGGTTGCGATATTGGTGAGAGTTGGACGCTCCCCCGCCTTATCTGTGTCTCAAGGGCATGGGAGCTCATCTATACGGGAAGAGTTATTGATGCGGCCGATGCTGAGCGTCTTGGCATCGTGAGTCGAACGGTGCCAGCTGACGAGTTGATGGATACCGCCCTCGGTGCTGCGGAGGAGATTGCCGCAAACAGCCCTTTCGGTGTGTGGATGACCAAAGAGGGGCTGTGGTCAAATCTTGAAACACCGTCGATGCGGGCAGGAATCGACATTGAGAATCGCAACCAAATTTTGGCTGCCCAAACTGAAGACTCGAAAGCCGCAATGAAAGGCTTCCTCTCCGGCAATATTCCCGACTGGGAAAACCGATAGGTCAACTCACTCGAGAATTACAGCAGCGCGCGTAAACGTGCGTTGACGGTCGCATCTCGTGCGTCACCCGCAAGCGTGAGCTGCGACATAACTCCTCACGAATAGATAATCGGCTTACGTTCCTCCGTTTCGGCCCGCTCTCGTCGGATGTCTCGTCCAAAAGCCAAAGATTCAACGAGTCATGCACTCCTCGAACGGACAGAAGCACATTTAGGCACAAAAGAAATCTGTCGCACCGGCGAGCAAATATCTAAAACCCGAGTATTATGATCATGTTTATCCGATTTCTTCAAAGGACGTATACATGTCAGCCATCGCCCCAGACGCCGCATCTCACCCAGAACAAACGCAGGCCAACATGCCCCCCGCACAACGGGCCGCCGTCATCACTAGCGGGGTTCTTGCGCTCGCGTTTTTGATATTCGCTGGCTCCGATCAGGGCGCGGCAACCTTTGCAAAAGCCGTTCTTGGATTGTCTCTCGGCGTGACGCTATTTCATTCACGATTCGGGTTCACCTCAGCTTGGCGCCAACTCATTTCTGTCGGCCAGGGACGCGCCTTGCAAGCGCACATGTTGATGCTGGCAGTTGCGGTTATTGGTTTTTCTGTTGTGATTTCAAATGGCAGCGGGTTTTTTAACACGCAGCCGGCTGGCTACGTCGCCCCCATCACAGTTGGCCTACTCATTGGGTCGTTCCTTTTCGGGCTCGGCATGCAACTGGGAGGCTCTTGCGCCTCGGGGACTCTGTACGCAACTGGCTCCGGTCATGTGGGAGTTCTTGTCACCCTGATCGGATTCGTAGCGGGCTCCGGGGTCGGTGTGGCCCACAGCGGCTTCTGGTCACCAACGGGAAATGGGTTCGTGAAAATTGCGGATCCGTTCAGCTTTACCGCCGACATCGGAACAGTGACAGGAACGATCGTGCTTGTCGCGATCCTCGCAGTCGTAGTACTTGGCGTAGAACAGGTGATCCGGCGCCGCCGACCACCGCAGATCGAACCATCACCCGCTGCCGCTGGCGCAGCAAGACTGCTGCGAGGCTCGTGGCCACTATGGGTCGGCGCAATTGCACTCGGTCTCTTGAATGTCGTTGTGCTTGCTGTTTCAGGTCGGCCATGGGGAGTTACGTCCGCATTTCGTCTCTGGGCCTCAAAAATCCTTGACGGAGCGGGAGTAGATGTTTCCTCCTGGTCATATTGGGACGGCCGCTCTGGACTCGATACTTCTCTCTTCACCGATACAACAACCGTGCTGAACATCGGAATCATCATTGGCGCACTCGCCGCATCAGCTGCTGCAGGCTCGTTCGCCCTCGTTCGCAAAGGACCTCGCCAGCACATTGCCGCAGGCCTGATTGGTGGCGCTCTGATGGGTTACGGCGCCGCATTCGCATTCGGCTGCAATATCGGTGCCTACTTTTCAGGCATTGCATCAGCAAGTCTGCACGGATGGGTGTGGGCCCTCTTTGCGCTCGTCGGAACTTGGGTCGGTCTGAAGGCACGGCCCGTGTTCGGTCTTTCAGTTCCAAAACCTGAAGATTCTGTTTGTTAGACAGACAATTACCCGCGCCCTTTCCGCCAAACTCTGATCGATGACTGCGGGCTAAGGTCAATTGCGACTCAAGTCACCAGAGAGATCTATTCAGGGGGAATCATGATCACATCGCTTGGCGACATCGTTGAACAGCACGCGGAAACGTTTCCAGACAAAGCTGCGATCATTCAAGAAGGCGTGACCTGGACGTACCGAGATCTACGCGAACTTTCTCGAAGGGCCGCTCAGGGCTTACTTGAAGCCGGAGTCGGCGAGCAGGAGCGTGTTGCATTTCTGGACAGAAGCTCCCGGGAGTATTTCCCGTTTCTCTTCGGCGCAGGCATGGTGAACGCGGTAACCGTTGCCGTCAACTGGCGACTCGCTGCACCCGAGATGGAATACATCTTGAATAATGCTGGCGCCAAAGTACTGCTCATTGGCGAGGAATTCCTTGGCCATCTCGCCCAGATGGATCTTCCTTCGACGACAACCGTGATCGTGCTTGGCAACCCCGGCGACACCGGCTACCCAACATGGGAGGACTGGGTGAACTCGTTCGAACCTAAGTTCCCGGGCATTGATGTCGCCCCGGAAGACACCTGCTACCAGCTCTACACATCGGGCACGACCGGACTTCCGAAAGGCGTGGAAATCTCGAACCGAAACTTGTTCGGCATGCTTCCCAACTCTGGAGTCGAATGGTCATTCGACAGCGACTCGGTGAACCTTGTGTCAATGCCTCTGTTCCATATCGCCGGGAGTGGATGGGGGGTCTGTGCGTTCTTCTTTGGTGGCACCAACGTCATTCTCCGCGATGTTGACCCCGCTGAAATTCTTCGCCTCATCGACACTGAACGAATCACGAATATCTTGCTAGTTCCCGCTGTTCTCCAATTCATCCAAGCGGTTCCCGGGGCAGAGAACACTGACTTCTCGTCAGTGCGCTCAGTTGTGTATGGAGCATCACCGATCAGCGAAGAAACACTTGTAGGTGCAATGAACCTCATGGGTTGCGACTTCGTTCAGACCTATGGCCTCACCGAGACAACAG
This sequence comes from bacterium, assembly GCA_029978815.1. Classification (GTDB taxonomy): domain Bacteria; phylum Actinomycetota; class Acidimicrobiia; order Acidimicrobiales; family Ilumatobacteraceae; genus Casp-actino5. The sequence goes on along the minus strand of JAPOIQ010000189.1, from coordinate 954 downwards.
GTGGGGTGACCACCCTGCCGGCCTCAGACCACGATCCTGGCGGGCCAAACGCCCATCTTTTACGCTCGGCTGGGAAGGCATGGGGCGACGTCAAAATTCGAATTGTTGATGACGAAACGATGACCGACTTACCCGATGGAGAGGTCGGAGAAATATGGATCCGAAGCCGACAGAACTTGGAGGGCTATTGGGCGAACCCTGAAGCGACCGCTCTCGTGTTCCCTGAAGGCAGAGACGAAAATGGCATCGGGTGGTTCCGAAGCGGAGATGCCGGATACCTCCTCGATGGCTACCTCTACATTCACGACCGGGTGAAAGACATGATCATCTCCGGTGGCGAAAACATTTATCCAGCAGAGGTCGAGAACGCACTCATGAGCCACCCTGATCTCGATGATGTCGCTGTCATTGGCGTGCCGAGCGAAAAGTGGGGCGAGACAGTGAAGGCGATCGTGGTGGTCCGCGCTGGGTCAGACCCAAGCGAAGCCGAGATCATCAACTACTGCAGGTCGCGAATCGCTCACTACAAGTGCCCGACTTCGGTTGATCGAATCGATGTTCTCCCACGAAACCCGTCGGGCAAGATTCTGAAGACTGAACTTCGTATTCCGTATTGGGGCGACAAAACCCGAGCAGTGAACTAACGGTAGTTGTCGGCGAGTTCGGTGTCGTCGCTTCCTGCGATGCGGGTGTGCCAGATTCGACGAGGATTCGAAAGATCGAACTCGGTTGCACGATGCATGAGCCGCCGGTTGTCCCACACGACGACGTCGCCAACTTCCCATTGGTGGTAGTGCACACGATCGTCGGTGCACGCCGCTTCGTTAATACGGTCGACAAGCGCAACCGACTCATCGTCTGAAAGGCCACTAACTTCGTGGGCGTGACGACCGACGAGAAAATTCTCCACGCCGGTTTCAGGGTGCACCTTCACCATTGGCCTCACCGGAACTG
>JAPOIQ010000157.1 GCA_029978815.1 bacterium | reverse complement strand
GTTGCAACACATCAGGTCATCGTTTTCTTCGCTTGCGTCGTAACGTCCAACGCCTCGTTCGTTACGACTGACGCGTAACCTGCCCGAGTGCCGACTGAAACCAACACTCCCGAATTGACCTCACAATCTCTCGGTCTCGGGCTGTTTGCGGCAGCAGTTGCAGTCTCCGCATGGGGGTCGTCAGGGGTGATCGTGAAGGCACTTGACCTCGACCCGGTCGCGATCTCGTTTTATCGATTCACGGTTTACTCATTTGCAATTTTTCTCGTGCTTCGGCTGCGGGGACATAAGCCCACACTCCGCGTACTCAAACACTCTGCGGCGGGCGGTATCTCGCTCGGAATCGACGTTGTCTTGTTCTTCACAGCGGTAAAGACCACCACCATCGTGAATGCCACAACCATCGGGGCGCTACAGCCAATCATTGTGCTGTCAATCGCATCTCGCCTCTTCGGGGAGCGCATTCGCCTTCGCGAGGTCATCGCTGCTGTTGTAGCCATTGCGGGAGTGGTCGTTGTCGTCACACAGTCCGCGGGAAACCCTGAATGGAATGGCGCAGGCGATCTCGCCGCACTTGGGGCCCTTTTCGCATGGACGGGTTACATCGTGATGTCGAAGCGTTCTGCCGGGGTGTTGACATCAACTGAATACACCCTGGGTACCGGGTTTTGGACTGCGCTCGTTGCACTGCCGGTCGGGTTTGCTGCCGGCCAAGACATGTCGATTCCAAATGTCGACCAGTGGGCTGTCCTGCTGGCTCTTGTCATCATTGGTGGACTGTTCGGACATTCACTGATGAATTGGTCGCTCACCCGAATTCCTCTGTGGCTTGGGTCAACACTCACATTGCTCATCCCAATCGTCTCATCACTCATCGCCTGGATTGCCCTCGACGAACGGCTCACCTCCATCCAACTCGCAGCGATTGGACTCGTCGTCGTGGCGCTCTCAGTCATCGTCACCTCACAGCGCAACCCCACACCAACCCCGCCGCCGACCGCCCCGCTAACCTCGGTGCTAACCGATTCCCCTCCGGAGGAATCAACACCCACCATGCCCCCAACCTCTTAATCCTTGGAGAATTTGCAATATGTCTGAGAACACTGCCGCAATTGATTACACCTTCACAGATGAGGCACCCGCCCTTGCGACGTATTCGTTGCTTCCGGTCGTGCGAGCATTCGCAGGTGTTGCTGGAATTGACGTGGCGTCATCAGATATTTCGCTATCCGGGCGGATCATCGCCGTCTTCCCCGAGCGGCTCACCGAAGACCAGCGCATCCCAGATCACCTTGGTCTGCTCGGCAACCTCACGGCAGATCCGACAGCGAACATCATCAAGTTGCCAAATATCTCGGCTTCGGTTCCCCAGCTGAAAGCAGCGATTGCGGAGCTTCAGGCCAAGGGCTACAACATCCCAGATCATCCGGATAATCCGTCAACCGACGAGGAGCGCGAGATCCGAGCGAGATTTGACCGGGTGAAGGGTTCAGCGGTGAACCCAGTGCTCCGAGAGGGGAACTCAGATCGTCGAGCACCCAAGGCGGTAAAAGATTACGCTCGCAGCCACCCTCATTCGATGGGAGCGTGGAGTGGCGACTCCGAGAGCCATGTTGCGACGATGACGGCCGGCGACTTTCGGTCGAATGAGCAATCGGTGACGATTGCTGCGGACACCTCACTTCGAATCGAACACGAGGCGATCGACGGAACTGTTTCAGTGTTGAAAGACAGTGTTCCGGTTCTTGCTGGCGAAATTGTCGACAGCACGTTCATGGATGTTGCGGCACTTCGTGAATTTCTCAACGCCCAAATTGAAGATGCCCGCTCCTCTGGCGTGCTGTTCTCGCTGCATATGAAAGCGACAATGATGAAGGTCTCCGACCCGATCATCTTTGGTCACGCTGTTCGAGCGTTTTTCGCTGACACCTTCAACGAGTTCGGCGACGTGCTCGACGGTGCCGGTGCAAACCCAAACAACGGCCTTGGCTCAGTACTTGGTGCTCTCGATCAACTCTCGGCCGACAAACGGTCTCAAATCGAAGCATCCATTACCGCCGGTATTGCAAATGGCCCCGCACTAGCGATGGTTGATTCCGACAAGGGCATTACCAACCTGCATGTTCCGAGCGATGTCATCGTCGATGCCTCGATGCCGGCGATGATTCGCACATCGGGCCAGATGTGGAATAGCGATGGCGAGCAGCAGGACACAAAAGCAGTCATTCCTGATTCGAGCTATGCCGGCGTGTATCAAGTTGTCATTGACGACTGTCGGGAGCATGGCGCCTACGACCCGTCAACCATGGGCTCGGTACCAAACGTTGGGCTAATGGCTCAAAAGGCTGAGGAATACGGTTCACACGACAAGACCTTTGAGATTGCCTCGGCCGGAACGGTTCGAGTTGTCGATGCATCTGGCGCCGTACTGATGTCGCACCAAGTGAACGCCGGCGATATCTGGCGTATGTGCACCGTCAAAGATCTCCCAATCCGCGACTGGGTGAAATTGGCAGTCGGTCGCTCTCGCGCAACCGGTGCTCCCGCAGTCTTCTGGCTTGATGAGTCACGCGCTCACGACCGAGAACTCATCGCGAAAGTCCGTAGCTACCTCAACGATCACGACACCGATGGTCTTCACCTCGAGATCATGTCGCCAGTTGACGCAACAACGTTCTCTGTGCAGCGCATTCGCCGTGGCGAAGACACCATTTCGGTGACAGGCAATGTGTTGCGTGACTACCTCACCGACCTGTTCCCAATTCTTGAGCTCGGAACGAGTGCAAAAATGCTCTCAATCGTGCCGCTGATGAATGGTGGAGGCCTCTTCGAAACTGGCGCGGGTGGCTCCGCACCGAAACATGTGCAGCAGTTTGAAGCAGAGAACTACCTCCGTTGGGACTCGCTCGGCGAATTCCTCGCATTGGCCGTTTCGTTTGAACACCTTGCGTCGGTAACCGGCAACGCAAAGGCAGGAGTGCTTGCATCAACTCTTGATGCCGCAACTGGCCAAGTACTCGAACACGATCGCAGCCCGGCCCGCCGAGTCGGAGGGCTCGACAACCGTGGAAGCCACTTCTACCTGGCGATGTATTGGGCTCAAGCCCTTGCAGCACAGACTGAAGACATTGAGCTCGCTGCAGCATTCGCACCCCTTGCGGCTGCTCTCACCTCAGGCGAAGATCAGATCGTTGCCGAACTTGCTGCTGTCCAAGGGTCGCCATGCGACGTCGGTGGTTATTACCGCCCGGACGATGACCTCGCGAGCGCAGCAATGCGTCCGAGCGCAACATTCAACGCCGCGCTCGAACTGCTCGGTTAGCAACGTATTGGTCAGCTATTTTGCTGGCTCAGCAACAAATACTGGGATGACGCGATTCGCCTCGGCAGCTTTTGTTTCGTATTCGAGAAATGGCGCGAAGACCGCTGCTGAGCGCTCCCACCAGATTGCACGCTCGTCTCCGCTGATTTCACGAACGGTGAATGGCGCTGGGGTTGGCCCGTCTTGGATCATCACCGACTGGTCGGCAAGCAGGTTGTAGTACCAGCCCGGATGCGTAGGCGCCCCGCCTTTTGATGCGACAAGCGCATAGCAACCGTCGTGCTCGACACGCATCAGCGCAATTTTTCGGGTTGCTCCGGTCTTCACTCCGGTCATCGTGACGATGATGACCGGGATTCCTGTTTCGCGCAGCGTGTTCGCTCTCGTTCCACCAGATGCCTCGTACTCGGCGACTTGATCGGCAACCCACTGTGCCGTGCTTGGAATGTAGTTTTCGCTCATCGCACGAGACTAACGATCCTCGAGCACCCGGCGAGCATCAGTTCACTGGGGTGAGTGGTCCGGTTCCGTCATAAAAACCGACAACATTACGTGCAGCGAGAGTCGCCATCGCAGTTCTCGTTTCAACGGTTGCTGACCCGAGGTGCGGCACAAGGACAACATTGTCAAGTCCAAGTAATCCGGGGTGCACCTCGGGTTCATGTTCGAACACATCGAGAGCCGCCGCTCCAATCACTCCCGTCGACAACGCGTCAACAAGGGCCGCTTCATCAACTATTGGGCCGCGTGCAGTGTTCACAAGTACTGCATCGTTTCTCATTGATCGCAAGGCCGCAGCGTCGATGAGATGGTGGGTGTCTTCGCTATAGGGACAATTCAGCGAGACCACGTCGGAAGTTGCAAGCAGTTCGTCAAGGTCGCAACGCCGAGCGTCGAGGGCTCGTTCGATGTCAGAGTCGACTGCATTTCGGTTGTGGTAAACGATCGACATGCCGAAGGCTCGGGCTCGAACCGCAAGCGCCTGACCAATTCCACCCATTCCGATGATGCCGAGTTGTCGACCCTGAAGACCGCTGCCGAGCATCATGAACATGCCCCACTTCCACGGCGTCGCGGACCGGATGAGTCGTTCTCCTTCTCCAAGCCGGCGGGTCACCATGAGAAGCAACCCCATTGCAAGATCAGC
>JAPOIQ010000222.1 GCA_029978815.1 bacterium | reverse complement strand
CGAACGGTTTCTCATTCGGCGGCCGTTGCTCCAGGCCATCGCCGGCGGAAGTGACATTCCTCCGGTGTTGCTCATCGACGAAATTGATCGCGCCGACGACGAATTCGAGGCGTACCTGCTCGAAATTCTCTCGGACTACCAAATCACCGTCCCCGAAATCGGAACATTTCGGGCCGAACAGCCACCACTCGTCATTCTCACCTCGAACCGAACCCGAGATGTGCACGATGCCTTGAAACGTCGATGCCTCTACCACTGGGTCGAGCATCCTGAGGTTGATCGAGAGGTCGAAATCGTACGTTTACGGGTTCCAGAAATTGCCCCAACACTCGCCACAGAGGTCGCTCAAGCAGTCGAATTCATCCGCAGCCTCGATCTCTACAAACCACCAGGCATCGCTGAAACGATCGACTGGGCAACCGCTCTCCAACGCCTCGGCGCCATCAATTTGACGACGGATGCGATCACATCGACCCTCGGGACAGTTGTGAAATACCGAGAAGACGCGGAACGCGTCAACTCGGCAGGCCTTGAAACTGTCGTCGAGCACGCAAGCCGGTCGTAAATGTCGCTGACAGAGCCGGCTCGACTTTCTGCTGGGCTGGCTGTCGCATTTGTTGACGCATTGCGATCGGCCGGATTGATTGTCCCGACGAGCAGCACGATTGGGTACGTCGACGCACTGTCGGCGCTCGGTATCGAACACGAATCAGGCGTCTATTGGAGTGGGCGTGCTTGTCTCATCACCAGACCCGAAGACATTGAGACGTACGACGACGTCTTTCAACGGTTCTGGTTCGCAGCCGGAGCCGGTGAACTCAGTTCATCACTCACTGAAGAGTTCATGCTGGCAATGGACACCGACGACAGCGGCGAAGATGACGCCGGCGAAGACGGTGACGCTGATCTCAACGCGCCCCCTCCACTCGAACTTCGGTTTTCCTCAGCAGAGATTCTCCGCGGGAAAGATTTTGCCGATTGGACAGAAGAAGAACTTGCACAATCACAGCGTCTCATGCGCCAACTTCGTTTCGTTGGCTCGCCCAGACGTTCACTTCGCATGACCGCATCGAACAAGCCTGGCACTCGGCTTGATCTTCGCCGTACCGTGCGCTCAGCCCTCGCTGCAGATGGAGAACCGATACGCCGACACTTCCGTCGACGGTCATCACGACCGCGCCGGCTCGTCCTGCTGCTTGACGTCAGTGGCTCAATGGAGCCATATGCACGAGCACTCATCAGGTTTGCTCATGCCGCAGTCGCCGGGCGTCAACGGGTTGAAGTGTTTGCATTAGGAACACGACTCACCCGGATCACGCGCGAACTTGCTCGACGAGACGTCGACGAGGCCATCACTCGTGCTGCGGTAGCAGTCACCGACTGGAGCGGTGGGACACGGCTCGGCGAAGGTTTACGCCGATTCAATCGCGACTGGGGTCAGCGAGGCATGGCACGCGGAGCAATCGTTGTCATTCTCTCCGATGGTTGGGACCGAGGTGACCCAGACGCTCTCAGCGAACAAATGGAACGCCTCCAGCGATTCACCCATCGGCTCGTGTGGGTGAATCCGTTGAAGGTGACCCCGGGCTATGCCCCTCTCGCCCGCGGAATGGCAGCTGCTCTCCCCCACGTTGATGAATTTGTTGAGGGCCACAGTCTGCATGCCTTAGAAGAGCTCGCAGCCATCATCGGTGATGCACAAAACCGAAGAATCGGCCACACTGTGAGGACACCACAGGCTCAGGAAGGAGCGACGCTGTGAAAGAACTACTTGACGATCTTGACCGTTGGCGTGCCGCTGGCACTCGTGTTGCGCTCGCCCGTGTCGTCGATGTCGAAGGGTCTGGTCCAAGAGGCCCAGGGGCCGCGATGGCAGTGAGCCTTGAGGGCGAAGTTGTCGGAAGCGTAAGCGGCGGATGCGTTGAAGGCGCGGTTGTCACCGAGGCGTTGTCGCTACTTCACGGTGAGCGCGAAGCCGGGATCGTCACCTTTGGTTATAGCGATGACGAGGCATTCGCCGTTGGCCTCACCTGCGGTGGAACGATTCGATTGTTCATTGAGGAGTTCAACTGGTGACATTGTCAGACCAACTCGCAGAGCGGGTGCGCTCCGGTGACCCTGTTGCTCTCGCAACAGTCATCGAGGGCGAAGGCGTTGGCAGCCACCTTCTCATCATCCCCGGCGAAGAAGTAGAGGGGTCCCTCGGTCACCCAGATCTCGATCGGGTCGTCCATCGTGACGGACTCGCCGAACTTGAAGCAGGTCGATCAGGAATTCGCACCTACGGCCCACAGGGCCAAACAACTCCAGAGGACCTGGAGGGAACACCGACGGTTCGTGTCTTTGTTGAAAGTTGGGCTCCCCCACCTCAGATGTGGATTTTTGGTGCCGTTGATTTCACGGCGGCGTTAGCGCGCGTTGCGAAGATTCTTGGCTACCGGGTACTCGTCTGTGATGCCCGAGAAATTTTCGCAACAGGACGACGATTTCCAATGGCCGACGAGGTCCGCGTGACATGGCCATCGCCAGTGTTCGAGGAACGCGGTGACTAGCTGGGCCCACGCGATGCAGTGTGCATCCTCACCCACGACCCGAAGTTTGATGTTCCTGCAGTTCAAGGGGCTCTTGCGACCCGAGTGGGCTACATCGGTGTGATGGGAAGCCGCACAACCCATGAACGCCGGCTCGAGCGTTTAGCTGAGGCCGGGGTGAGCTCTGCTGCCGAGCTGAATCGTTTGATGTCACCCATCGGACTTGACCTCGGCGCACGAACACCAGAAGAGACAGCAATTTCAATTTGCGCCGAGATCATTGCGAACCGAACTGGTCGCAGTGCATCGCAGCTCAGGGGTGGCTCTGGCCCAATCCACCCCTAGGGGTTGGTAACTGGCATCGGATCTGCGAATCGAGTCCAAGAAGCTCGATGTTCTGAAAGCGTCCCGTATTCGACCGTTCGACCTCTTGTTGGGCTGTGCACGACGAGATCACCGATACCGAGGTACAACATGATGTGTCCTGGGTACCACGCGAGGTCACCGACTAGTGCATCCTCTCGATCAACTCGGGTCGATGATCGATATTGGTTGCGACTGGAGCGGGGAAGTTCGACACCCGCCCACTCCCAGGCAAAGCCGGTGAGTCCGGAACAGTCAAATGACACACCTTCTTGTGCTGCGAACCGTTTGTAGGGGACACCGAGTTGGCTGAGTGCGGCAAGCGCTGCTCGTTGCCCATGAAGATCTCCTGATGCCCATGCTGCTTGGAGTTCGGCTGGAGAAAATCCGCTGCCGAGAGCGACGTGCTCTGCGGTGTCGTCTCTCGCACCGACAAATTCCAGATAGGCGATCGTGTCGCCGAGACGCTCCCATCGGTCAAAGGCCTCTAGGGCCCTTGTCGCGTCTGCAACAACTTCGGGGTCTTCACCCACATATTCGCCAGCTAACGCCGTTTCGGGGTTCCAGTGGG
>JAPOIQ010000151.1 GCA_029978815.1 bacterium | reverse complement strand
GAAAACCCGCGCCATAAGCAGCGCCAAGGCTGAAAGATAAACGGAGAGCAGTAAACGATGGCACGTATCGCCGGTATCGACATTCCCCGCGACAAGCGGTTGGAAGTTTCGTTGACGTACATCTTTGGGATCGGTCGCACCACTGCGATCCGCATCTGCGACGAAAATGGTCTCGACCGTAATGCTCGGGTGTCTTCACTCACCGAGGATGAGGTCAACAAGATTCGTTCATGGGTTGATGCCAACCTGACGATTGAGGGTGACCTCCGTCGTGACGTTCAAAACGACATCAAGCGCAAGATCGAAATCGGGTGCCACCAAGGTGTTCGCCACCGCAAAGGGCTCCCTGTCCGTGGGCAGCGCACCCACACCAACGCTCGTACCCGCAAGGGACCAAAGCGCACTGTTGCTAACAAGAAAAAGGCTGTGAGGTAGTAATGGCTAAGACAAAGCCAGGTGGCCGTCGGCCACGCAAACGCGATCGTAAGAACGTTTCCGTGGGTATTGCTCACGTGAAGAGTTCATTCAACAACACCATCGTTTCAATCACCGACGTCGATGGCAACGTCATCTCATGGGCGTCGTCAGGTGCCGTTGGGTTTAAGGGTTCCCGCAAGAGCACACCGTTTGCTGCCCAGCTCGCAGCAGAGCGCGCTGCGAAGGCCGCCCAAGAACACGGTGTCCGTCGCGTCGAAGTTGAGGTGAAGGGCCCAGGATCTGGTCGCGACACCGCGGTTCGTTCGCTCCAGAACTCAGGTATCGAGGTCACGACCATCAAGGACGTCACCCCGATCCCGCACAATGGTTGTCGCCCACCGAAGCGCCGGAGGAACTGAGATGGCTCGTTACACCGGCCCGAAAGTCCGCACGTCCCGCCGCCTCGGCGTCAATATCTTCGAGAACGAGAAGGGTCGCCGCGCAATGGAGCGCCGCCCATTCCCACCGGGTGTGCACGGCCGTACACGTCGTCGTAATGCTGGCTCGGAGTACTTGGCGCAGATGCAGGAAAAGCAGAAGGCGAAGTACATCTACGGTCTACTCGAGAAGCAGTTCAAGAAGACCTACAACGAGGCAAGCCGCCTCCAAGGTCCGACTGGTGAGAACCTCCTCATCCTTCTTGAATCTCGTCTCGACAACGTCACCTACCGCGCCGGCTGGGGATCAACCCGTCCACAGGCTCGGCAGTTCGTCAACCATGGTCTCATTCATGTGAATGGGCGACGCGTTGATATTCCGTCGTATCGCGTTCGCAAGGGTGATGTCGTCACCCTTTCGCCGAAGGCAGCTCAGATGATCGTTGTGCAGCACAACATGGACACCAACGATCGTTCGCTCGTCGGTTGGCTTGAAGCTGGCGATGGCGGCAAGCAGGTCACCGTCCGTGACCTCCCGCAGCGCGATCACATTGACGTACCCGTCCGCGAATCGCTCATCGTTGAGCTTTACTCCAAGTAATCGTTCTAGGAAAGGAATCGGTAGACATGCTTGTCATGCAGCGCCCTTCAGTGGAAGCCCTCGGCGAGGTCGTCTCCGACGGCAACGGCGAACGTCAGCAGTTCGTTATCGAACCCCTCGAGCCTGGCTTTGGCCACACCCTCGGCAACTCGCTCCGTCGTACTCTTCTGTCTTCAGTGCCAGGTGCAGCAATCACGATGGTTCGGTTCGATGATGCACTCCACGAGTTCGACACGATCAACGGTGTGGTTGAAGATGTCACCGACATCATTCTTAATCTCAAAGACATCGTCATTCGTTCGGATGTGGAAGAGGCCGTCACGCTTCGCCTCGATGCGAAAGGCCCAGGCTCAGTAACCGCCGGCGATATCGACTGCCCAGCAGACGTCAGCATCTTGAACGGTGACCTTCACCTCGCAACGCTCAATGGCAAGGCACGCCTCGCTATCGACCTCACCGTCGAACGTGGCAATGGTTACGCCAGTAGCCAGCGTGATGTTGAGAACCCTGTGATTGGCAACATGCCAATTGACGCAATTTTCTCTCCAGTTCGGCGCGTGAGTTTCGTTGTGGAGCCGACCCGTGTCGGTCAGTCAACAGATCACGACCGGTTGGTTCTTGACGTCACCACCGATGGATCAACCAGCCCGAGTGAGGCGATGGCATCAGCAGGCGAGACGCTTCGTACCATCGTGTCACTCGTTGCAGAACTCAGCGACGAGCCAAAGGGTCTCGCTCTTACAGAAGAGCCAGATACTGCGAGCTCTTCACCCGACCTCGACCTTCCTATCGAAGATCTTGATCTTTCTGAGCGTCCACGCAACTGCTTGAAGCGCGCACAGGTCAACACCGTTGGTGAACTTCTCATGAAGACCCACGATGACCTGCTCAATATCACCAACTTTGGCCAGAAGAGCCTCGACGAAGTCATCGAGAAACTCGATGAGCGCGGTCTCTCTCTTCGCCCTTGAGATTTCTGAGAACAACGGAGAACTGACATGCCTGGAACACCACGACGCGCCCGCCGATTCGGTGGCGACGCGGCCCATCAGCGTTTGATGATGGCCAACCTTGCAGCATCATTGTTTGCAGCAGAGGGCATTACGACTACTGAAGCGAAGGCCAAAGCACTGCGCCCCATCGCGGAGAAACTCATCACCAAGGCGAAGAAAGCCCAAGATGACAACCCGATGCGAGTACATAGGATTCGTCAGATTCAGGGTTACCTCGGCGACCGCGAGATGACACACAAGCTTGTCAACGAAGTTGCGCCCCGGTACCTCGAGCGCAACGGCGGCTACACCCGCATCTTGAAGCTCGGCACCAGGTCAGGCGACAACGCTGACATGGCGCGCATCGAGCTCGTCTGATCACGCTCTTAGAACGATGACGACCGGGTCCGACTTCCGTCGGGCCCGGTTTGTCGTTTCGTATCGGGGTACCGCATTCCACGGTGCAGCAGAAAGTCCAGGAGTTCGGACCGTTATCGGCGATCTCAGGTCGGCCTGTGAGCAGATCTTTGGTTCACCGATCGATCTCACGCTCGCTGGTCGAACCGACGCAGGAGTTCATGCGGTTGGTCAGGTCATCTCCTGCGATATCCCAATCGATGCCGATCCAGACGACCTTGCGCATCGGCTTTCCCGGATGTGCGGTCCTGATATTGCTGTTCGGTCAGGCGAATGGGCCGAGGATGATTTCAGCGCGCGATTTTCTGCATCATCGCGTTCATACCGATATCACCTATGGAATGCCCGAGTAGGGAATCCGTTGTTGAATGACCTCACGTGGCATATCCCGCAGAATCTCAATCTTGAGCACATGAATGAGGCGGCACGTGCGGTAATCGGTCAGCACGATTTCTCTTCGTTTTGCCGAGCACCCGACCCAGCTCCCGATGGTTCTCCAATGTCGCTCGTTCGCACTGTTCTCAGTGCAGGATGGAATGCCGGTGACCCTGAACAGTTAGTCACCTTTGACATCACTGGAATGGCCTTCTGTCACCAGATGGTGCGATCGCTAGTCGGCACAATGGTCGATGTCGGATTAGGCCGATTTAAACCATCCGAGATGGCGAACATATTGGAGGCGAAAGATCGTCAGCAGGCAGGACGAGTGGCACCTCCTCAGGGGCTCGTGCTGATGAAAGTGGGTTACGACAGAACCTCATCGCGAGACAGCGTGCAGTGAGTGTTGGGGAAGTACCCGCGATGCCCCTATCCTCTCAGGGTTCAGTGGACATGAATTCCACCGAAGAATCGCAAAGAAATGACTGGAATTTGACGTGATGAAGACGTACACACCCAAGGCGAGTGAGATCACCCGTGAGTGGCATGTAGTTGACGCGGAGGGAATGATCCTCGGTCGTCTCTGCACCGAAGTCGCTCGCGTGCTTCGTGGTAAGCACAAGCCAATTTTTGCTCCACACATCGACACTGGCGATCACGTGATCATTGTGAACGCCGACAAAGTCGTGATGACTTCTGGCAAGGAGGGTCGTCAGATGGTTTACCGCCACTCTGGTTACCCAGGTGGCCTGAAGAGCGAATCATTCGCCGAGCTCCTCGACCGCAAGCCTGCCGATGCAGTTCGTCGTAGTGTGCGTGGCATGCTCCCGAAGGGTCGACTTGGTCGTCAGCAGATGACGAAGTTGAAGGTATACGCCGGCCCAGATCATCCGCATCAGGCACAGTCCCCAACCCCGCTTGCGGTTCCCGGTGCCGCAGCCCGCTGATTGACTCGAGGTAATTGAAATGAGCGCACCTCTCACCCAAACGACAGGCCGTCGCAAGGAGGCCGTCGCACGTGCCCGCCTTCGCGAAGGTTCAGGCGTCGTCACCATCAATGGCCGTGCGTTTGACGCATACTTCCCGACCGCTGCTCAGCGCATGGTCGTCTCAGAGCCACTTCGTGTTGCCGATGTCGAAGAGCGCTTCGACATCGATGCATCAATCCATGGCGGTGGGGTTTCAGGACAGGCAGCAGCACTTCGCATGGCGATCGCTCGTTCGCTGGTTGACCTCGACCCAGAGACCCGCCCGGCGTTGAAGCGTGCCGGACTTCTCACTCGTGACTCCCGCAAGAAAGAGTCG
>JAPOIQ010000172.1 GCA_029978815.1 bacterium | reverse complement strand
TGGTCAACTTTTGGTGTTGGCGCACTGCTGCTCGATCGCCGGGGCGCCCCAATCATCGTGAATGGCTGGCTTGGTCACACGGTGGGCGTCTGGATTGCGCTTGTTGCACTCGCTGTCATCGTGTCGTGGTTTGGCCTCGGCCTCGGCGTGCTGATCAAGAATTCGCCGGTGGCGATCGTGGTAGTGCTTTTGTGGCCCCTCATTATTGAGAACTTGATTGCCCTTGCCCTCACGTTAAGCGGGTTTGAGACCGCTCGGAAGTGGATGCCATATCAGGCAGCGATTCAGACAGTTGACAACAACCCCGGACTTACCGACACGCTCGGGCGACCATGGGCCCATCTGTATTTCGCGGCCTTTGCACTTGGAATCTTGACGATCGGTATCGCAGTCGATCGCCGTCGTGATGCCTAAGCCGATTCACTTGCAGTTCTTGGAATAAGGTCACGACCATGCGCGAACGTTTAGAAAACGGAACAGAACTTGAAGTCGTGCGGGTTGCTGGGTCAACTCGCGGACTCATCGTTGCTCCTGACATTTTTGGTCTTCGCCCGCTGTTTGATGATCTTGTGCAGCGGTTTGCCCAAGAGTGGAACATGACAACCATCGCAGTCGAACCCTTTCCGACCGAATCCCTTTCACCGGACATTGAACCCCGGTACGAGGCCGTGTCAAGGCTGACCGATGAACGGGTGCTGGGCGATCTGGCGGCCGCAGCAGACCTCACGGGGTGCGATGAGGTCAGCCTTATTGGGTTCTGCCTGGGGGGCATGCATTGCTTTAAGGCGGCTGATCAGGGACGGTTTGATCGGATCGCAAGTTTCTACGGAATGATTCGGCTTCCAGAAGCCTGGAATGGTCCCGGGCAGAGTGAGCCGCTACCTCACGTCGCTGCCTCACCAGATCCAGTCTTGGCAATAATTGGCGACCTTGATCCGTACACCCCACCAGACGCAGTCTCTGATCTTGAGGCCACCGGCACTCAGGTGGTTCGTTACGCCGATGCGAAACACGGGTTTGCGCACGATGCTTCTCGCCCCGACCACAGGGCTGAAGATGCTGCAGATGCGTTCGCCAGAGTTGGCGAGTGGCTTCGCGGCAACTAAGAGAAAATCGAATCTGTCAACGGGCCCGAATAGCGAGCTCGTTGCGCTGCAGAATTCGATAGTTGCGGTCGTGCTGTTCAAGCCAGCCGAGTCGCACGAAACTGGCGATTGCCTTGTTGACCCGTTCGCGGGAGGCGCCGACCATGCCAGCGAGTTCTTCCTGAGTAACGGGCATTGCAAACTCATCGTTACCCTCGGACAATTCAATAATTCGCTTTGCAGTTCGTCCTGTCACGTCGAGGAATACGGAGTCTGAGAGGGCTTCATCCATGGCTCGTAGGCGTTGAGCAAGCATTCGTGCGGCAGCCCAGACAAGATCGGGTTGATCGTCGAAGATTTTTTTGACGTGTGAGTAGCCAATCTCAAGCACACTGGTTGGCTCAATCGCTCGAGCGGTCGCCGAGCGGGCGCCACTGTCGAGCAATCCAAGTTCTCCAAACAGGTCGCCAGAGTCCATCAACGCAACCACGCTCTCTCGGTCGTCGACCTCTGACGACATCACAATGGCAATTCGACCGGACAACACAATGTGAAGCGAATCGGGCTCGTCGCCCTCGGCGAACAGCACATCCCCGCGAACAAGCTCTTTTGTTTCAGCAACTTTGACAAGACCTTCAAGGGTTGCTACTTCAACCTCAGAGAAGATCGCCACGCTCTGTAACGCAGTTAACGGGTCAATGGGAGGAGTTTCATTCTGAGTCACTGTGACTTCATGGTACTACCCTGCGCCTCAATGACTTCTAGCGAGCAGCGCGAGAACGGCCGAGTGTGGTCAATTGTGGTGGGTGCAGGCAGCGGCGCGCGCTTCGGCGGATTGAAGCAATATGAAGTCATTGGAGGGAAACGCGTCATCGATCGTTCGGTTGCAACTGCTGCGGAGAGTTCTGATGGTGTCGTCGTTGTCGTCCCTCGTGATGACGTCGATCGCGAGGGAGGTGTTGCGGGAGGAGTTTCGCGAGCCGAAAGCGTTCGCAATGGTTTGCAACATGTGCCCGCCGAGGCCGACATCATTTGCGTGCACGACGCGGCACGACCGTTTGCATCCTCGGACTTATTCGAACAGGTCATTGCGGCTGTGCAGGCGGGGGCTGACGCAGCAATCCCTGCGATGCCCGTAACTGACACGATCAAAATCGTTGCATCAGACGGCAGCGGGCGGATTGAGGCGACTCCGGACCGGTCAACACTTGTTGCGGTTCAGACCCCTCAAGCGTTCAGAGCGTCAGTATTACGAACCGCTCATGAGAATTCTGTCGGATCCGTCGTGGCAACCGATGATGCGATGCTGGTTGAGCAGGCCGGTGGTGTCGTTGTGGTGGTTCCTGGCGAACCGTCAAATCGGAAGATCACCACCCCTGAAGATCTTGAATGGGCTCGGCGAGAGGTTGAACAATGATTTCTGACATTCGGGTAGGCCAAGGTTTTGATATTCACCGTTTCGGTGATGGGGCAGATCGACCACTCATCTTGGGTGGCGTTGAGTTCTCCGGTGAGCGGTCGCTCGTTGGACACTCTGATGCCGACGTTCCTGCGCATGCGATTACAGACGCATTGTTGTCGGCATTACAACTCGGTGACCTCGGTGAACGCTTTCCCGATACCGACCCACAGTGGGCGGGAGCGAACTCCATCGAGATGTTGAGGGTCGTTGCATCTGAGGTGGTGTCTCTTGGTTGGACGATACGAAACGCCTCAGCAGCGATCGTGTGCGAGCGCCCAAAGATTGCACCGATGCGAGAGGAAATGCAGCGCAATCTGAGTTCGGCGTGCGCTGCTCCGGTCACTGTGACGGGACGACGAGCAGAGGGCCTCGGTGCGATTGGCCGGGTCGAAGGGATTGCCTGCTGGGCAACGGTAGTGGTGACACGATGAATAATCGAAGGAACAGCAGTGGGCCGCGCGGTGGGCAACCGAGAAAGAATTCTCGAGGTGGATCTCGGCCTGCGGGTCGAGGTGGTTCTCGCCAAGGTCCTCGTAGTCGCGGAGCTGGTCGTACCGGGGCCATTCGTCGAGAGGACGAACCCCGGGCATCCAAGCCAAAAACGCTCGGTGGATCACAGATTGAGGGTCGTCAGGCAGTTCGAGAGTTATTGATTGCACAGCGCCGCAAGGTGCAAGAAATTTGGATCTCGTCTGAACTCGAAGGCGACGAAGCCCTGGACGACATCGTTGGTCTTGCCCGTGCGAACCGCGTGCCCGTTGCATATGTGGCTCGGCGACGCCTTGAGACAGCGGCGCGTTCGGAAGCTCCGCAGGGAGTGCTTGCCCGTGCGGCAGAGGTTCCCGAGGTTGACCTCGCTCGACTCATCACGCGGCGTGAAGGCCGGGCTCCATTTCTTGTCGCAGTCGATGGTGTGACCGATCCGGGGAACCTCGGCGCGATTCTGCGCAGCTGTGAGGGCGCAGGAGTCGATGGCGTTGTCGTACCGCGTCATCGCGCAGTGCATATCACCCCCACGGTTGCAAAAGCTGCGGCGGGGGCAGTTGAGCACGTCCCTGTGGCGGTGGTACCAGGTCTCCCTGCCGCACTTGCCCGCATGAAAGATCAGGGCATTTGGATCGTCGGTCTCGATGATGCTGCCGATCGCAGCCTGTTCGAGCTTGGTGATTTGGCGGCCGAGGGCATCTGCATTGTGTTGGGGGCCGAAGGCGCTGGATTGTCCCGTCTTGTTCGCGAACGTTGTGATCTGATCTGCGCAATCCCAATGCACGGTCGAGTCGAGTCGCTCAATGTGTCAGCGGCAGCCGCTCTTGCCGCCTATGAGGTTCGGCGCCACCGTTGATGCGGTGCAGCGCTGATCCGTGCACTTCTCCTGAGGTGACGAGTGAACCTAAGGTGATGATCGGTGCCTGATGATGTTTCGCCCGAGTTGACGTTTCATCGTCGTCATTTCTTGGCCGGGCTCGGTGCTGGCATTGGAGCGGCAGTTGTTGGCGACCTATTGCCATGGTCGTCGACTTCGTCTGCGTTTGCTGACGAATTACCGGCAGGAGCGAGCAGGTTCGTTGCGTTAGATCGTCAGCATCGACTCGCCGATACACGTCAACCAGCGGACGGCAGATACCCATATTCCGAGACCGTTCGAGCGAAGGGTCGTCATATTCGAGTGCAGGTGAGCGGCCGGTCAGGGGTGCCGGCGGGATCAACTGCAGCGGTGTTAACCGTGACTGTCATTAATTATGCGAACGACAACTTTGTGAC
>JAPOIQ010000095.1 GCA_029978815.1 bacterium | reverse complement strand
TGCAGGAACTTCAGGATCGTCGACACCGAGCGGAATAAACCCACGGCTCACGAGAAGCACTCGGCCATCGTCAAGTTCGAGTGGAACGACGAGGTTGTCGCCCGCTCGTCCATTTTGTGAGCGATTGACCACCCGAAGTTCGTGCTCAGGAAGGTACGTTCCCGACACGGTTACGGCTCGCCATTCAACTGAACTGGCAAGTTCTCCTGCCCCGACGCTGTCGTTCACGATTCCTTCAGGAATCAACATGTTGAGAGGAACCGTAGGCTCATCAAATCGTTGCTCAATCATGGCGTTAAACGATTGTCGATCATCGAGCCGCCTGAGTTGCCAAATACCGAGACTAAACAGAGTGATGCAGCCAACGAGCACCAAAAGATGGAAGGCAATCCACTTTGGGGCGAGAAACATCGTCCGACTAGGTCGCATTAGTGCCGACAGTATCTGGCCAGTGCGGCCGGTGCGAGTCTGCGCGACAATGTGAGGCGTGACATTTGACCCCGCCGACTTTTCAATTTCGCATCGAGAGAAAATTGAGTGGATGCTGGAAACCAACGGCTGGGCCCTTGAAGCCGTGCGTCCGCAAGTCAGTGATTCGTCGGCGAGTCCCGCCCATGCCTATTCCATTGGGGTCACCGCTCTCACTGGGTTTCCGGAGATTCTTGTGATCGGTCTTGCTCCTGCGACTGCGAATGACGTGATCAGTGTGACCGTTGACGCACTGCGAAACGGGACCGAGATACCGATCGCATGTGAACTTGTTGGTCTTCTTGATGGCGAGCAACGCTGTGCCTTTGCTCCCCTGGCTGAAGACGATGCGTCGAAGTGGTGTCCTGCGGTAAGCGAGTACACCGATACCTCGGTGGAGGTTGTGCAGATGCTGTACCCAGATCGTCAAGGTTTTCTTCCCTATGAGGCTGGCTACGAGCAACGAATGCGGTACGCGCAGCCCATTATTGGTGCGATGTGACCGCAGCCAACAAACTGCCTGCGCTCATTTTTGACGGAGACTGCGCGTTTTGTACGTCCTCGGCACGTGTCGCAGAGAAATGGTTCCAACTTGAACGGGTGGAGCCATGGCAATTCGCCGATCTTGACGCGCTTGGGCTCTCACCAGAACAGTGCGCCACCGCGCTTCAATGGGTGAGCATCGATGGCAGCGTGTCGAGTGGGCATCTCGCAGTCGCGGCAGCGATGCGGAGCAGGGGAGCGCTGTGGGGAGTCGTTGGCTGTGTGCTGCGCTGGCCGGTCATTACTCAGATTGGTGCCCTCGTGTACCGATGGGTGGCAAAAAACCGTCATCGACTTCCAGGAGGAACAGCCGCCTGCGCTCTTCGGGAGCCGACTAATCCTTCGTGACGAGCGGCGCTCGATCCTTGTATTCGAGCCACTCCCACTCTGAACCGTAAGCATCGAGCAGGTCGAGAAATGGCTCAGAAGGGAGTGCCTCAGGTCCCACTACCCCGGCCCTGAACCACGTGCCAGATGCCATGAGTTCAATTGCGACGGCAGGCATCACCGCGGTCTGCCAGACGACGGCTTGATGGCGGTACTCATTCATTGACCAGTCGTTGTCGACAACGTGATAGATGTACACCTCCCGCGGCTCGCCATCAAGACCAAGACCCCGAACCCATGTGCCGGCACACGTTCGGCCACGCATGTGATCGCCCAACTCGGCAGGATCAGGAAGCGCTGCGGCAACAACATCTCGTGGAGACACCTTCACTCCTCGAACTTCAACTGGTTCTGTTGACACGAGCTCAAGTTTTTCCAATGTCTTCAGCACCTGAATGAATTCACGTCCGAGCCCGTATTTGAAGGTGACTCGTTCGACATCGATCCAACGTGGGATGAGAATCACTTCTTCGTGTTCGACGTTGACGCATTCGATCGGCCCGATGCCTTCAGGAAAGGTGAAGACCTCTGGCTCGGAGAATGGTCGAGTCGTGAACCATCCGCGTTCCCGCTCATAAATGACGGGCGGATTGAGGCACTCCTCAATCGTTGTCCAGATGGAGAACGTCGGAGCAAAGTCGTACCCATCGACAACGAGATCGGCGCCATCGCGCACACCGATTTCGTCGATCTTCGAGAACAGGTGATCCGCGGCATATCGAGCAGCAACATCTGAAAACCCGGGCTCTACCCCCATGCCGACCAACGCCATCAGCCCGCGGTTCCTCCACAACGGTGACTGAGCAAATTGAGCATCGCCAAGACGACGACCTGTCTTTTCGTACGGTTTTGTTGGATGCGGCTCTGAGAGATGCATCGCCATGTCGACGTAGTGCGCACCGGCAGCGAACGCCCCCTGAAAAATGGGAGGATTCAGCCGCGGATCGCATGCGTTCAAGACGACATCAACTCTGTGTTCGCGCGCCAGCGATGCCACGGCCACATCATTCGATGCATCGATGTGCTCGGCATGAAGTCGCGCCTGCTGGGCGGCATCCAGTTCACCCGAAGCGATCGCCTCATCGACAGCTCTCTGGGCTCTTTCAGTATCGACATCCGCGACAACGAGATGCGTGAAGGCTTCACGGCGGGCAGTGATTGAAACAAACGCCGAACCAACCCCACCAGCGCCGATGACGAGTACTCGCATCGGCGTAGATTACCCGTGCAGTCGTGAGCTATTACTGCTAACGTTCGTATTGCATTTAGAGCGGTCGAAGTCGTAGTGCTTTTGGCCCGGCAACCTGGGTTCGCCCCCAAGGTGCTTGCACGTACGTGCGATGCGGTCGGAAAACCGGCAAACCGGCGCCGATTCGCTCAGATGCACCGTGTTGTTGTGGTGTCGAGAAGCGAGGAGGTGAACAGAGTGAGTGACGAACTACCGGTTTCGGGAGCGTGGACTGAGGGAGACCCAGTCGGACGACGACAGTTCTTCACCTTCGGAACTGATCGCCCGTTCGCGCTCGATTCGGGTTCGGTGTTGGCGTCTGTCACTCTCGCCTATGAGACGTGGGGCAAACTCAACAGCGAAGCGTCGAATGCAATATTGATCTGTCACGCCTGGACGGGTGATTCCCACGCCTCCGGTCGAGCAGAACTTGGGCATCCGACCCCCGGTTGGTGGGATGCGTTGATCGGCCCCGGGCTGGCCATTGATACCGATGAATTCTTCGTCGTGTGTTCAAACGTTCTTGGTGGATGCCAGGGCTCGACCGGTCCGGCGTCACCTAACCCTGATGACCCGAATGACTTGCCGTATGGGCCGAAGTTTCCGGTCGTGACGATTAGAGACATGGTGCGTGCTCAAGAACGCCTCTCGCGACACCTCGGTATCGAACGGTGGGCTTCCATCATCGGTGGATCGATGGGCGGCATGCAGGTGCTCGAGTGGGCTGCAACCTACCGGCGCAAGGTGGGATCGATTATTCCGATCGCGACGTGTATGCAGGCTTCTGCCCAACAAATTGCGTGGGGCATGATTGGCCGACGAGCGATCGCGATTGACCCCAAATGGCGAGATGGCAACTACTACGAAGCAGCTCCAGGAGATGGCCCAGCTGAAGGGTTGTCGATCGCGCGCCAAGTTGCTCAAGTCACCTTTCGGAGCGACAACGTATTCACAGAGCGTTTTGGGCGTGCCGTGGCAGATCGTTCTAGCGGGGACCGCTTTGGGCTTTGGCAAGAGTTTCAAGTTGAGAGCTACCTCAACTATCACGGCGAAAAGTTGGCTCGCCGCTTCGACGCGAATAGCTACCTTGTGATTTCAAAGGCGATGGATCTCCACGACATAGCGTGGGGGCGTCAGTCGGTCGAGCGAGCGTTGCGAGATGTCGACATGCCATGCCTGTCGATTGGCGTAACAAGCGACATGCTGTATCCCGCGTATCAGCAACGCCAGATTGCAGAAGCATTCACTGCAGCCGGAGCGCCAACGGAGTTCATTGAAATTGACTCACCGCACGGTCACGACGCGTTTCTTATGGAGACTGAGCAAATGAGTGCGCCGATCACGAAGTTCTTGGGACGGCTGGACTAGTACCGATGCCCGAAGGGCTTGAAGCCGAGTTATACGCAGGTGCTGCCGCTCAACTTGTCGGTCACCAGATCATCTCGATCGACGTCGACGACCGTTGCGCTGACTCGATGCAGCTGGCGACTCTGATCGGACGCGACATCATTGGGGTCAAACGTCACGGTAAACGAGTCGCACTTGTAATTGATGGTGCGCAACTCGAGCTCTATTTCGCAATGACCGGTCGACTCATCGTCAACGGAGTCGCACCGATACCTGCGCTTGAGTACGGGCCTTCCACAGAACGAAAAGAATGGGATCGCCTCGTGATGACAACGAGCAAGGGCTCGTTGCGCGTCAACGACCCACGCCGATGGGCCCGATTTACTCTTGATCCTGATTGGTCGATGTTGGGTATTGACCTCATGGCCGATGCTTGCGACCTTCAGAAAGCGCTCGGTGAACACCGTCACCGCACGGTGTCAGTAAAAGCGTTACTGCTCGATCAACGTGTCATTGCCGGACTGGGCAACATGCTCGCTGACGAAATTCTCTTCGGTTCTGATATTGATCCGCGTCGGCAGTTCTCCTCGCTCACCGATGACGAATTCGAGAGACTCTCTCAACAGATTTCCTTAACTGTTTCCGAGCTTGGAGCCCGCGGTGGAAGTCACAAGGGGGCCCTGCATCCGGGGCTAAGAACGGCGCGGGCGCAATGCCCACTCGATGGTGCCCCGCTGCAGCGCGTGACACTCGCCGGCCGAACGGCAATTTTTTGTTCGCAACATCAGCGGTAGGTCTGCCACACTCAGAGGTGATGTTGAATTGGCGAATACGGCTATTTGCGGCTGACGTGTCAGTAGGGGACACCTCGGCATCAGCGACCGTGGTGATCATTGCGGTCGTCCTTCTTGCGCTGTCGATCGCACTCGCCGGTCTCGCCATCTGGTTGTGGCGGGTGACCGCCGTCGATGATCCCTCACTCTCGGTGCTCGAAGAGATGAGTTCTCGACGCTACCGAGAGGCCGACAGTGCGCAGAAAGCCCTACTTCGAACCGGTGCAACTCCAGTCATTCCAGATGACGGCGAGAACGACGACGAAGTAATCTGTCAACATGAGTGATTCTCCGGGCCTTGATGTTGATGGAATGCTGAAACGATTTAAAGAGCGTGCGCTTGCGGTGAAGCAGCGTCCGCTTCCCCCGGTGGCCGGTGATGAGCGCAAAGCATTCATCGATCAGGCAAAGCAGGACTACATGGATTTCGCCATCGTGGGTGACGCCTCTTGGGCATTAGACGACGGCGTATTGACCTTGACGGTTGATCTCCGGCCTGCCGACACCCCGGCCGGCTGATTAACTGACCGGTGTCCGCTCAGCGGGCGGCGCTGGTAGATTCTGACTCCACAACGCGGACGTGGCTCAGTTGGTAGAGCATCACCTTGCCAAGGTGAGGGTCGCGGGTTCGAATCCCGTCGTCCGCTCTCTAGAAGGCGCTCGGACTTTCCGGGCGCCTTCGTTGTTCTCCGGGCATGCCCAACCGTGCCTGAGGTGCTGTCGGTAGATTCAGCGGGGTGAGAAAACGTGTTCTGGCCCTGCTTGGTGTGCTAGTGAGCCCTGTGGTTGTGAGC